>JAGGSX010000150.1 GCA_021158865.1 Thermoplasmata archaeon | reverse complement strand
GTAGATAAACTCGAAAAATTTTAGTTGAAAATTGAGGAATTGAACCAATTTTTCACTCATTTTGGAAAACTCTGCATTTGAAGTGATAAAAGAATTCAGCAAGGATGTTGGAGAAGGGCATGAAATGATTTAAATCATAGTTCATCAATCCATGAGATGTCTATTTTTCCAAATTCTTCCTCAATAATTCTCAATTTTTTCTCTTCCTTCGCGCTTATCCAAGGTTTTATCCTCTCTACCCGCTTGGCGGCAGTATATGTGTCCCATGGCACAAGTAAAAGAGGAATTTTATTTTCATCAGCTTTTTCTATTATTCTATTTGGCGGAACAATATTGTTTGTTAAAACTATACAAGATGTATTCTCTTCAATTGAAGCTATAATCATGTCTGTTCTATCTCCACTCGTTATTATTAATTTCTTCAACCTGCTGAATAAAGGATTCTTTATGGCATCAGATACACTCATTGCTCCTATAAACACATTTTCTATTTCATTTTCTATTCCATTTTCTCCAGCGATGATTTTTGCAAATAATTGCTCAGCGACAAATCTGGCTGTAAAGGTTGTCAACTCTTTTATATAAGGTAAAATTCCCAAAACTCTTATTCCTTCTTTTTCAATCCTTTTTGAATTTATTTCCTCCCAATCTTCCATATTCTTTACCTTGTTTAATATGGCTCCCATCATTCTAACACCCATTGCTTCAGCTATTTCTTTGCATCTTACTGCATCATCGAATATATTTTCATCTGTTCCAGAAAGAATTATGAGTATTGGCGCATCAATATATTTTGCTATCGAAAAGCTATCCAATCCCACAGAAGCTCCATATACTATGTCTTTACAACCTTCTATAAAAACAATATCCTTTTCCTTGCTTATATTCTCAAAGCTCTCCCTAACCTTTTCCACTATGCTTTTTTTATCATACATGTACATTAGCTTGGAATGTTCAAATCCAATGCTCATCTCCTCTGGCTCTTCCTCCAAATTGAATATTCTTGCTATGGAAACAGAATCATAATCCCACAGCCTTTTCTTTTTATAGTATAATCTATCTCCAAAGGGCTTCATGTAGCCCATTTTCCCATCCATTCTTTTTCCAAGCCCAATTATGGATGTTGTTTTTCCCGCATCCTCTCTTGCAGATGCAACAACCAATTTTTTCATTTTAATCCCTCAACAATATTCTAACATCAACCGCTTTCACCCCTTTTCCATATTCATATACAACCAAAGGATTTATTTCCATATCTTTTATTTCTTTTACTCTTGCCATCAGTTTTCCAATATTCACTATTGATTGAGATATTTTTTCTATGTCTCTTCTTGCTTCGCCTCTAACTCCATAAAGGATTTTGGATGACGAGATTTCATTTACCATTCTTTTCGCCTCTCTTATGCCGAGCGGCGCCGCCCTGAAGGAAACGTCTCCAATCGCTTCCACATATATGCCGCCGAGCCCAAACACTACAATTGGGCCAAAGGCTGGATCTTGCATTCCTCCTACTATTGTTTCTACGCCTTTAGAAACCATCTTTGATATTTCTACACCTCTAATTTTGGCATTTGGGAAATATGTTTTTGCATTCCTCATTATAACTTGGTATGCATTTATAATTTCTTCTTTATTTTCTAAATCTAAAGCAACCCCGCCTGCATCTGTTTTATGCACTATATCCTCCGACACAATTTTCATAACAACAGGATAGCCAATCTCTTCCGAGTATCTAACAGCTTCATCCAAATTTTTAGCGATTTTGTATTCAGAAACATCTATGCCTATCAATTTTGCAATCTCTTTTGCTTCATGAGGAAGGAGAATCTTTCTCCCATCCTTCTTGGCCAACCTTATTATCTCTCTTATCTTTTCTTCTTCCTCAATATAGATTTCAGGCTCCTTTTCCATTTCCTTGATATACCTATATCTTCTATATAAAGCACCCATTGCAGAAACAGCGTCATAAACTTCATCAAAAACTTTTATGCTCCCATCGCTCAATTTTTCAATAACTTCATCTATTTTTTCTCCCCCAAACAATGAAAAAACAATTGGTTTTCTATTTTTATATTTTTCATTCATTTTCTTTATCAATTCAACTATGTCCCTCTGGTCAAATAAAGCTGTTTCACAATAGAGAGATATAACTGCATGAATATTTTTATTGATTAAAGCTTTTTCCAAAGCTTTTTCATAGTCAGCAGCGCTGGCTTGCCCCGTCAAATCGACAGGATTTTTCCAGGAACCAAAAGGAGGGATAACTTTTTCAAAAGTTTCTTTTAAGTTTTCATAATCATCAAAAATTTTTAGGCCATATTCCTCGCAGGCATCGGCAGCCATTACACCAATACCTCCCCCATTTGTAATAATTACAACATTTTCTCCTCCCGGCGTCTTTGCCTGGGACAAAAACATTGCAAAATTAAAAGCCTCTCTAACATTTTCCGCCCTTATTATACCGAGCTGCTTTGCAATGCCATTAAAAACATTGTCGGAGCCAGCGAGCGAGCCGGTATGACTTGCCGCTGCAATTGCCCCATGCTTTGACTTACCCGCCTTTATTGCGACAACATATTTATCCGGAGGGAGCTTCTTCAAAGCATCTATAAATTTTCTACCATTTCTAAGACCCTCTATATACATCAATATTACTCTCGTTCCCTCATCATTTCTGAGATATTCAATTAAATCAGCTTCATCAATATCGGCTTTATTTCCCACAGAAATGACCGCTGATAATCCAATGTTGTTATTGGCGCTTTTGCCTATCATTGCTATGCCCAGTGCTCCTGATTGGGTTATTATTGCAATATGTCCAGGATAAACTTTTTTTGGACCAAAAGTGGCATTGAGTTTTGGCTTCGCCACATATATTCCAAAAACATTTGGACCCAATATTCGCATTCCATATTTTTTGGCAACTTCAACAATTCTTTCTTCCTCTTTCTTATATCCTATCTCAGAAAATCCAGAGGAAATTATTATGCAATATTTTACCCCTTTTTCCCCGCATTTTTTGACTGCATCATAAACAATTTTCGCTGGTATGGTTATTATTGCCAAATCTATGTTACTCTTTACTTCTTCAATGCTTTTATAAACTTCCAATCCCAATAATTCTCCCCCCTTTGGATTTATTGGATAAATTTTTCCTTTGTAGCCACCAGCAACTATATTTTCTACTACTTTATATCCAATCTTCTCTGGATTCTTTGATGCACCAATGATTGCTATGCTACTCGGCTCAAACAAAGCCTTCATTATTTCACCTGAATATCATTTTCAACTTATAAGTTCCGTCTTCTATCTCTTTTTCAACATCAAACATGCTTTCAAACAAATGAAGCATCGTTTTATTATCAACCAATACTTCAGCTGTAAAGCCAAGTATACCTCTCTTCTTAGCAACTTGAGTAAGGTAACTCAATAAAGCCCTTCCTATCCCTCTGTTCTGATAATCATCTCTTACAACTATTGCCACCTCTGCTGTATGTAAATCTTCATTCAATGCATATTGTGCTATACCAACAACTTCTTCTCTTTCCTCTTTTGGTATTGTGGCAAGTAAAACCATCTCCTTTTTATAATCTATGACACAAAATTCCTGCAATCTTTCATGTGGCATATCTGTTCTTGCTGATATGAACCTCTTATATATTGTTTGATTTGATAAAGAATAAAAGAAATCTTTAAGCAAAGGCTCATCACTTATTTTAACTGGCCTAATAAATATTTCTAATCCTGTTTTGGTTGTTCTCCATGTCTCCAGCTCTTCAGGATATTCTCCTCTTGTTCCCGGAATAATTGCCTGATCCTTAAACACAAGATTATATTTCTTTGCCTCCTCAAGAAGCCACGCCCTGAATTTTGGATGGGCTATGGCTATCAATTCCATTGTCCTCTCCCTTATGTTTTTTCCATGAAGATGTGCAATTCCATACTCTGTGACAACATATTGAACATCCCCTCTCGTTAATGTGATGCCAGCTCCCTCCTCTATAAATGGAACTATTCTCGACACCTCCCCATTTCTGGCTGTGGAAGGCAGGGCAAGAATACTCCGCCCGCCGCCAAGCACGGCGCCCCGCATAAAATCTGCCTGTCCTCCTATTCCGCTGTAAAATGTATGCCCTATTGATTCTGCAGTTGCTTGACCAGTTAAATCAATCTGTAAGGCGGTATTAATTGCTATCATTTTTCTATTTTGAGCAATGACGAGGGGATTATTGGTATATTCAATGGGATGAAATTCAAATTCGGGGTTGTCATTTAAATATTCATAAGTTTCTTTTGTTCCCATACAGAAAGATGCGACAGTTTTTTCCCTATGAATTGTTTTTTTCTTATTGGTGATGATTCCCTCTTCCATCAATTTCACAATTCCATCGGTTAGTAGCTCAGTATGAACCCCCAAATCTTTTTTATTTTTTAAGCTGGATAAAACAGCATCAGGTATGCTTCCATATCCAACCTGAATTGTAGAGCCGTCTTCAACAAGGCGGGCAACATATTTTCCTATTCTTTGCGAGATTTCATCTGGAACAGATGATGTATATCCAAGAAGTGGTTCATTATGAGGAATTACAAAGTCAACGTCTTCTATATAAATAAAACTATCTCCATGAGTGCGAGGCATGTTTTCATTAACCTGAGCTATAACCACATCTGCGCTTTCCGTAGCAGATTTAACTATATCCACACTTATTCCATAACTCATGTAACCATGTTTGTCTGGAGGAGAAAGCTGTATCAATGCAACATCTATTGGAATTATT
>JAGGSX010000084.1 GCA_021158865.1 Thermoplasmata archaeon | reverse complement strand
ATAAATGCAACAGATGCTGGCTTATGTCCAGTTGGTTCAGTTCATGTTAATGTATCAATATACTCATTCAATACTGGCTTAACGACATATTATGAGACAGATGTACCTGCAGGAACAGCAAGCATTGGACCAATATATCTACCAGAAGAATGTGAGCACTGGATTAACATAACTGCAATGGATGACCTTGGCAATGTTGCATATCATAATGAAACAATATATGTTGACAATACACCTCCAGAAATAACAAAAGAATTTGGCACACCAATATATGGCGACCATATAACATCATCAACACCCATCTATATAAATGCAACAGATGCTGGCTTATGTCCAGTTGGTTCAGTTCATGTTAATGTATCAATATACTCATTCAATACTGGCTTAACGACATATTATGAGACAGATGTACCTGCAGGAACAGCAAGCATTGGACCAATATATCTACCAGAAGAATGTGAGCACTGGATTAACATAACTGCAATGGATGACCTTGGCAATGTTGCATATCATAATGAAACAATATATGTTGACAATACACCTCCAGATATAACAAAGACAATAGGCGAGCCAAAATATGAAAAAGTTGGTGGTACAACAACAGTATCCTTCCTATCTGAGAACTTTGCAACTGGAGTACCACCAGCGGGATGGAGTCAAGAAGAATCGGGAGAATGGACACAAAGCTCAACAAGTGATGCAGGAGGAACATCACCAGAAGCAGATTTGTACTGGTGGAATATCTGGGGAGATTATGCATACTTAGAATCGGTAGCAGTAAATACATCATCTGCATCATCGTTATACTTACAATTCAAGAGCTACATAGATGATTATAGTGGAGGATATAATTGTACAGTATATGTAAGGAAGAATGCAACAGATACATGGCATGATGTAACACCATGGACAAATCCAATCTCTGGAGATGTTGGTCCAGATACCTATACAATTGATATAACGCCATATATAGGTACAGCAACACAGGTAATGTTTGAATTTAATGGAAACGCCTATAACATTAATGATTGGTTCCTTGATGATGTAATGATTTATGGAGAAGTTCCTGGTGGAGGAGAATATATAACATCATCGACACCAATATACATAAATGCAACAGATGCTGGCTTATGTCCAGTTGGTTCAGTTCATGTTAATGTATCAATATACTCATTCAATACTGGCTTAACGACATATTATGAGACAGATGTACCTGCAGGAACAGCAAGCATTGGACCAATATATCTACCAGAAGAATGTGAGCACTGGATTAACATAACTGCAATGGATGACCTTGGCAATGTTGCATATCATAATGAAACAATATATGTTGACAATACACCTCCAGATGTTATAAAGACGGTTGGAGAACCACACCTTATGATAGGAGGAGATTATTATGTTACAAGTTCAACACCCATCTATATAAATGCAACAGATGCTGGCTTATGCCCAGTTGGTTCTGTGCATATACTTGTTGGCACATTCTTCAATGGTTCATGGACATATCACTGGGTAAATGTAACATCTGGAACAGCTTCCTTATTAATTCATCTGCCAGAAGAATGCATGCATTATGTAACATATTATGTAGAGGATGATCTTGGCAACTCTGTATATGATAATGAAACATTCTATGTTACAAATAATATAACAATAATGAAAACAGTTGGAGAACCGAACTATCATCCATCTCCAGATACATATTATGTAACATCATCAACACCAATATGGGTTAATGCAACAGAATTGCACATGGGAGGATTCCTCAATCTAACAGTAGGCATATATTACAATGGCTTATGGACATATTATTATGACAATGTAACATCTGGAATGGCAAGCATTGGACCAATAACATTAACAGAAGAGTGCATGCACTGGATAAATATAACTGCATATGATGGACTGGGTAATGTTGCCTATGACAATGAAACATTCTATGTTGATGATACAAATCCAATAGTAAATAAGACAGTTGGTAGCCCAGAATATGTGCCTCGTTTGAAGGAAAGAACAGTAGGCAGAGATAGTTTGCTTTCAGAAGGATTTGAAGGATATGATCCAGGAATGCCACCCTCTATACCACCAGATTGGTGGCAGTGGCATTATAGCGGCTCAACAGATTGGGTGATAACAAGTGATTCATATTCTGGTGATGGAGCAGTCGAGTTCTCTGGTTATGGCAATGGTGATGTAACCTTCCTCTTCACACCAACATTAAACAGCACAGCAGGAAGCAATAACACCCTTGAATTCTGGCATAAGCAAGAAGAATGGTGGGGAGACCAAGATTACTTAGAGATTTGGGTATTAAACGCATCATCCTATATGGTTTACCAGCTTACTGGATGGCATAGCGACATTCCATCATATACTCATGAATCATTGGATTTGAATTATCTATGGTCATTATACTGGGAGGCATCAGAAGGACCATTCCCATCTCAGTTTGCAGTTGCATTCCGGGGAGAAGAACACTTTGGTTATGGAGTCCATGTTGATGAAGTATATGTAAACAATACTCTTGGCAATCTCCTTTACACTGGATTTGATAGCATACCTGCATCGGGCTTCCCACCAGCTAATTGGACAATGGAAGTCGTGAATCAACCCGGATGGACAGCGCCTGAGTGGAGTGCTGTAAGCAGTGGCACATCTCCAAGTTGTTCACCTCATAGTGGAAGTTATATGACAAAATTCAATTCATATAGCTGCAGCTATGGTTCATCTGCAAGATTGTATACATATAAAGTTGATTTCACTAACTATATGAATTGCAAGCTAACATTCTGGATGTATCATGATTCTGGATATTCATCCAGCGATGATAAAGTTGTTATACAGGTTTCATTAGATGGAACAACATGGACAAATATAACAGAGTTCCTGAGATACAATGCATCAAGTCCTGGATGGGTAGAGCATACTGTTGATCTATCTGCCTATGATAACACAGATCCATATATTGCATTCTTGGGAGTTAGTGATTACGGAAACAATATGTATATAGATGATATAGAAGTAACAGGAACTCCAGTACAGCCACTTATAGCAAATGCTCATGGTCCATATCATGGATATGTAAATGCAACAATTCAATTCTATGGCTCGGCAACAGGTGGAGTTTCACCATATTCATGGCACTGGAATTTCGGAGATGGAAATACAAGCAATCAACAGAATCCAACCCATGTTTATACATCTCCGGGCAATTACACTGTTACACTAAATGTTACAGATGCTTGGGGAAATTGGAGTGTTGATACAACAACTGCAGTTATAGAAGAAATAGCCGGTTCATGGGTAACGACGCATACACCGATATGGATAAATGGAACTGATGTTGGCTTATGTCCATCTGGAATAAAGGAGATACACTATATAATTACATATCCAGACAATACAACGCATGAATTTGTTGTTCCTGGAGATACAGCGAACTTCACATTTACGGAAGAATGTATGCATAAACTTGAATTCTGGAGCGTTGATAATCTTGGACATGAAAGTGAGCATACAATACAAATACATTATGTTGATGATACTCCGCCAACGACATCAAGAACATTTGATGGTCCATATTGCACAGATGGACTTAATATATGGATAAGGACGAATACTACAATAATTCTAACAGCAGAAGATGGTCCAGCTTGTGGTCCATCTGGCGTTAAGGAAATTTGGTATAACTATGGAGATGGATGGAATGTTGTAGCTGGCAATACTGCATCATTCAACATACCAAATGAATGTCATCATACATTGCAATATTATGCTGTTGATAATTTAGGAAATACCGAAGCGATGCATAGCGTTGAGATAAATGTTGATGACTCGCCTCCATCAACAACATTGACTTATGGCACGCCTTATTATACGGATGGAGTAGATGAATGGATTACTACGTCAACGCCTATAACGCTGACAGCAGTAGACTATCCAGATTGTGCTTCAGGCGTTGTAGCTACATACTACCGTATCAATGGTGGGACATGGCAGACATATACTGGTCCATTTACAATTCCAGATGAATGCACACATACAATAGAATACTACAGTGTTGACTGCATTGGAAATGAAGAGCCACATCATCTTGTTACAGTACATGTTGATTCATCACCACCAGTTACAACATTGACCTTTGGAACACCATACCATTATGATGGCAATAACTGGATAACAACTTCAACGCCTATTTATCTATCTGCTGTTGACTATCCAGGTTGTGCATGTGGAGTAAATCATACATATTATCGTATAATAACCTCCAGCTATACAACTATATGGTATGAATATACTGGACCATTTACAATTCCAGAAGAATGCGAGCATACAATAGAATATTACAGCGTTGACCATATAGGAAATGTTGAAAATGTGAACAGCATAGTGGTTTATGTTGACAATAGCCCACCTGAAATGGGCGTAGTGGTTGGAGAGCCAAGCGTCCAATCTGGAGAAAAATCATATTGTGTAACAAGCGACACTCCGATTGGTATAACTGCCTGGGACACTGGATGCAATGGAGGCGTGGGTGTGGATACAATTTATTATAGAATATTGCATAATGGTTGGAGTGCATGGAGTATATACTCGGGAGGAACAATGACGCTTCCAGAAGAAGGATTGTATTATATTGAAATAAATGCAATTGATTATCTCGGAAATAGCGGATATGATAACTTCACGTTCATAGTTGATGATACACCACCAAATTCATGGATGACTATGGAAATGTATTATCATGAGCAATATATAACTCCATGGACAGAATTCAGCATATATGCTGATGAGCAAGGAAATTGCTCTGCATGTGGATATAT
>JAGGSX010000013.1 GCA_021158865.1 Thermoplasmata archaeon | reverse complement strand
TTCATTATTTTCTATAATATTATTAAGGAATCTATTGTACTCAAAATCTACAGAGAAGCTTATTACTCCATCATAATTTTCTCTTATGCGATTTTTTATAATGGAATTGTTTAATGAAAAACCGTAAAATTCTATTCCAGATGTAAGATACAAATTTATTTTTTGTGTCGAAGAGATGTTATTGTCAAAAATTGTATTTAAGATTACATTTTCCATATAAATTCCTGAAATGCTGGAATACAATTTATTTTGGCTAATATTGTTTCTAGATGAATTTTGTAAATAAATGCCGTATCCACACGACCATAAAACATTATTTTGTATTTTGCAATTTTCTGTTCCAAGAAGCTGGATTCCACAAAAGGTTTTTGATATTTTTTGGTTTTTAATTGTAACGTTACTACAGTTTATAAGAATAATTTCTCCAGTTATTTCATCTATAATAGTATTTGTTGTATTTTCTAAATAGAGAAGAGGTAATTCATTAACTGTATTATTTGTGACCCTATTTGGAAATGAAAGAACAAAAATGCCGCCGCCAATGAAAAAATTGTTGGATATGATATTTCTGGATGAGGAAAGATATACGCCCACGGAGTTATTTAAAAATATATTGTTTACTATTCTATTTCTACCTTCTTTAACACTTATTCCATGGCTGGCTTTTCCTTCGATTTTATTATTGGTGATAACATTCCTACGGGAATATAAATTTATACCATCCCACCCATAATAGGCTCCTTTAATTGTAAATCCGTTTATTAACACGTTATCAGAAATAACTTCTATAACATAGTCATAAGCGAAATCCTCTGTTATCTCTATTATTGTTGTATTCCTGTTTTCTCCAATGAGAGATATTGATTTGTTTATTACAATATTTCCATAATATGGTGAAGAGTCATCATAAACAAAAATTGTATCTCCATTGTTGGCAGCATTTATTGCATCTTGAATGCTTGTATAGTTATTTGGCCCAGAGCCGCCAACATATAATGTTTTTCCATTGGTGGCTGATGCAATTCCTATCTTATTACTTTCTTTCTGATTATGAGAATTGTTGGCTATGTCCATCTGATATGAGGTTATAGGCGTGATAAATAGGATGAATACTATAGCAAGAATAATTATCCTCATTTTATCTTCTAACACCCATATAATGAATGTTACACCAATTATAAAATTTTTTATTTTCATCTGCGATATTTTTATATACAACAATGCCATCATTTCCACGTATGGTAGCAATTGTTGGATACGGAGCGTATATACCCTTTTATAGGATAAAGGTTGAAGATATCGCACGTATATGGGGAGAAAATCCAAAATCGATTTCCAATGGGCTTGGAATTTTTGAGAAATCTGTTCCTTCAATAGATGAAGATACTGCCACAATAGCTGTTGAGGCTGCAAGAAGGGCAATAAAAACAACAAAGATAGATGCAAAAGACATAGGAGCAATTTATGTTGGGTCAGAAAGCCATCCTTATGCTGTAAAACCAACTGCAACAATTGTTGCAGAAGCAATAAATGCCACACCATATATGACAGCTGCTGACTATGAATTTGCATGCAAGGCAGGAACGGCTGCAATTCAAAACTGCATGGCGTTGGTAAAGTCGGGCATGATAAAATATGGGATGGCAATAGGAAGCGATGTGGCGCAGGCTGCGCCTGGTGACGCCTTGGAATATACGGCTGCTGCTGGTGGGGCTGCTTATATAGTTGGTAAGGAAGGCATAGCAGAAATAAATGAAACAGTTTCTTTTACAACTGACACGCCTGATTTCTGGAGAAGAGAAGGGCAACCTTATCCGGGGCACGGGGAGCGTTTTACAGGTGAGCCAGCTTATTATCGCCATATAAAAAATGCTGCAAATTTATTGATGGAAAAGATGGGGACAAAGCCAAGCGATTATGACTATGCTGTCTTTCATCAGCCAAATGGAAAGTTTCCGAGAAGGGTGGCAAAAATGCTTGGTTTTTCAAAAGAGCAAATTGAAAATGGATTGCTTTGCCCCGTAATAGGAAATACATATTCTGGTTCAATGCTTATGGGACTTGCTGCAACTCTTGATATTGCAAAGCCTGGAGATAGAATAATTGCAGTTTCATTTGGAAGTGGGGCAGGAAGTGATGCTTTCGATATCACCGTAACGGATGCAATTGAAAAATATGAAAGACAGAATGTAAGGAAAATGATAGAAAAGAAGAAATATATTGATTATAGCATATATATGAAATTTAGAGGTGAATTTTGATGAGGGACGTGGCAGTTATTGGAATAGGAATGACAAAATTTGGTGAGCTGTGGGAAAGATCATTTCGTGAGCTTGTGGCTGAGGCAGGTATAGAAGCAATCATTGATGCAGGTATAGAAGGCAAGGATATAGATGCAATGTATATTGGAGGAATGTCAAGTGGTGGATTTGTTCAGCAAGAACATGTTGCTCCTCTTGCTATAGAAGTGGCTGGTCTGGAAGATTTCCATATTCCTTCCACACGTGTTGAGGGAGCATGTGCTTCAGGAGGCATGGCAGTTCATCAGGGATATATAGCTGTTGCCTCTGGGATACACGATATTGTGCTTGTTGGAGGAGCAGAAAAAATGACAGACGTTGTAGGAACGGAAGCAACAAATGTTCTTGCATCAGCAGCAGACCGCGAGTGGGAAGCATTTTTCGGAATGACTTTTCCGGGCTTATATGCTTTGATGGCTCGCTATCACATGCATAAATATGGAACAACGCCTGAACAACTTGCGAGTGTTGCTGTAAAAAATCATTATAACGGGAGCATGAATCCAAAAGCCCAGTTTAATAGGAGAATAAGCATCGAAGATGTTTTGGCATCGCCCATGGTAGCTGATCCATTGCATTTGCTTGATTGTAGTCCGATAACAGATGGGGCGGCTGCAGCCATACTTGCTCCCGTTGAAATAGCAAAAAAATATACAGATAAGATTGTAAAAATCATTGCATCTACTCAGGCAAGTGATACAATATCCTTACATTCAAGAAAAAGATTTGATGCTCTTCCTGCTGCCATTCATGCTGCAAAAAATGCATATAAGCAAGCTGGAATTGAACCAAAAGATATTGATTTGGCAGAAGTTCATGATTGCTTTACAATTGCAGAAATAATGGCTATCGAAGACCTTGGCTTCTTTGAAAGAGGCAAAGGAGGAAAAGCAACTGAGGAAGGACTCACTTCTTTAAATGGAGAGATACCAATAAACACATCTGGGGGACTAAAATCAAAAGGGCATCCTGTCGGCGCCACCGGCGTTGCCCAGATAAATGAAATTGTTTCTCAATTGAGGGGTGAAGCAAAAGAAAGGCAGGTTAAGGATGCTGAAATTGGTTTAACACATAATGTTGGTGGTTCTGGAGGGACTGCTGTTGTCCATATACTGGAGGTGGTATGATGGCTGTTCCACGTTATTGGAGGGAAATACCTGCAAGATATAATTTAATAGGTAATAAATGCACAGTTTGTGGGAATATTTATTTTCCACCCAGAGCAATATGCCCTATATGTAGAAGAAAATCTTTCGGAAAGATGGTTGATTACAAACTCAAAGGAACAGGTGTTGTCGAAAGCTATACCATAATACATGTCCCTCCTCCTCATTTTGAGGGAGAAGAACCATACATAATGGCATTGATAAAACTTGATGAAGGACCATACATAACTGCACAAATCGTTGATTGCGATGAAAAGGATGTTCATATAGGAATGCGTGTTAAAGCAACATTCCGCCGAATAATGGATGATGGAGAGAAAGGAGCAATATATTATGGCTATAAATTCATAAAAGAATAGCTATAAATCAAATTCTGCCACAACAGGTGCATGGTCAGATGTCTTTGGTTTTGCTCTAATTTCTTTATCAATATAGCATAAAATGCTCTTACTTGCAATATTTTTAAAAGCCCATATATGGTCAATCCTCATTCCAGCATTTCTTTTAAATGAATTGCTTCTATAATCCCACCATGTATATTCTCCCTTATTTTTATTATGAAGCCTGAAAACATCAACAAAACCAATGCTGTATAGCTCATTTAGAGCATTTCTTTCATCAACACTGAATCCAATTGAATATTGAAGTATATCAGGATTATAAACATCCATCTCTTCAGGAGCAACATTGAAATCACCCAACAATATCACATTTTTAAGCTTGCTTATATACTCCTTCAATTTTTTAATAAAATCAAGTTTAAATTGAAAATATGATGAATCAACCATTTTTCCATGAGGAAAATAAGCATTTATTATTTTTATGCCATTTATCTCAGCCATTATAATTCTTTTTTGTTCTCCTTCTATGTCTTCAAAATTTTTTTCATATTTATCCCAATCCATCTTTGATATTATTGCAACACCATTATATGCTTTCTGTCCTTTAAATAAACATTTATAACCAACTTCATTAAATGCATGTAATGGAAATTTATCATCCTCCACTTTTGTTTCCTGTAAGGCAATTATATCTGGCTTCCTTTTTTCTATAAATTCAAGCAAAATTTCCAATCTTGCATTCAATGAATTGACATTCCATGTCGCAATTTTCACAAAAATAAAAAAACAAGGCAATGATAAATTTTTGGATAGTAAAATTTGTTGCATTTATCTTTCTGAGCATATCCGAAGTTCCGAGCGAAGCAATAGCGAAGAAGTTGGATATACACCGTTATATGACCCAAAAGGCAAGCCGCCGAAAGTTTTTTTAATCCTTCTTCACAATGAATAGCACTACTGCATAGGTTGAATATTCTTTATCTTGCCAATTACAGTACTTCGGAAAGTAACTGATCGAAAATACCAATTTTTGCTATTTTTGCTTGAATCAAGCAAAAATTTGATTTAAATTTCACATGAAATACGAATACAAAACACCCCTAAGTAC
>JAGGSX010000210.1 GCA_021158865.1 Thermoplasmata archaeon | reverse complement strand
CCATTGCTGTATTCTTTTGATTATATTCTTTCGAAGCCATTGTTGATAATATAAAAGCCAATATCACAAACAAAAAGATTGTTAATTTTCTATTAAATCTTTTCATATTCATTAATGAATTATATCTTATAAATACTGCGATTACAAATGCTGAATTATCAATGCTAAAAATAAAAGAAAGTATTTATATGAATAAAATTTGATGATGCAATGCTTTCGATAATAGTTCCAACATACAATGAAAAAGAAAATCTACCCATACTTGTAAAAAAACTCGATGAGTCATTAAAAAACATTGATTTTGAGCTGATAATTGTGGATGATGACAGCCCCGACGGCACATGGCGGCTGGCAGATGAATTAAAAAAAGATTATCCGTTCATGCATGTAATAAGGAGGATTGGAAAAAGAGATTTGGCGACAGCTGTTATTGAAGGGTTTGAAAAAAGTAAGGGAAGCATTCTTGCAGTAATGGATGCAGATTTGCAACATCCTCCCGAAAAAATTCCACACATGCTTGATAAAATAAAAAATGGAGCAGATATAGTCGTAGGAAGTAGATATGTTAAAGGAGGGATGATTGAAAAATGGAGCATTGTAAGAAAGTTTTATTCAAAATTTGCTACTTTTTTAGCCCACGCATTTATTCCAAAAAGTAGAGCAACAAATGATCCATTATCGGGTTTTTTTATGATTAAAAGAGATGTTATAAAAAATATTCCACTAAATCCAATTGGATATAAAATATTGCTCGAGATTCTTGCAAAAGGAAAATATAAAAACCTTGAAGAAGAGCCGATAAAATTTAAAGAAAGAGAGAAAGGAAAAAGCTCTTTAAATGCAGGTGTGCAAGTAAAATACATAATGCATTTGCTCCGCCTTGCGTGGGAGGTAAAAGAAATTCATCGAATAATAAAATTTGCTTTTGTTGGGTTGATTGGTGTATTTGTTAATCTGGGGGTATTATGGGCTTTAACAGATCTTGCTAAAATTTATTACCTAATTTCTGCTGTTTTTTCAATAGAAGTTTCAATCATTTCAAATTTTTTATTAAATGATATATGGACATTTAAAGATAGAAGAAGTTATGGAGCAAAAAAATGGATTGAGAGATTAATTAAATTTAATTTAATAAGCTCTCCTGCATTTCCAATGCAAATTTCTGTTATGGGGCTGTTAAAAGAATTTTTTGGAATGTATTATCTTTTAGCTGCATTGATTGGAATATTTGTTGTATTTGTATGGAATTTTTTTGCAAATAGCTTCTGGACATGGAAAAATTAGCTATTTATTTCTTCTCCCATTTATCTTTTTTTTCATGCTTTTTATAAATGAAGGCATTCCTTCTATGTCTTTAACCAATGTATTTTTAGCAAAAATTTTATGAAAATCTGTATTGCATTTTGTTCTTCCTTTTAAATTTTTCACAATTTTTTTGCATAACTGCCAACCTTTTTTATCCCAGTCTGTAAGTATGATGATTTCTTTATATTCTTTTGCGATTGAATCACAAAAATTTGCTATTTCTATTCCGTGATAAATTGTTATTATTCTTCCATTTATTCCCATACTGTGTAAAGCTTCAACATCTTTTATTCCTTCAACAATTATTGGAATATCTTTATTCAATTCTTTAAGCTCTTCAATTGCCTCTTCAATTTCTTCTAATGATGCTTTATAATCCATTTAATGCTCTCAATACCTCTTCTTTCTTCATTTTTATATAAAGCCCTTTCTCTCTGCTTTTTTCTCCATATATGATAGAAATATCATTTTCTGGCAATCCAAAAAATTTTGATGTCATTTGAATAATTCTTTTATTGGCTTTTCCTTCAATAGGCTTTTCATTCACCTGTATCTCAATTTTATTACGCCATTTATCATAGCCAGATGGAAATCTGCATCTCTTTCCAATTTTTACCTTTACATGCATTATGCACCCATTGTTTTTTTCTTCTATTGCATCTTTCATGGAGTTTTAATAAAACCATATTTCATCAATGCTTTTGTTTGTTCTCTTGATTTTTTGATTATGGCTTCAGCATTTTCATATATTTCCTGCCTGCTTAATTTTATTCTTGCCATACCCTGTTCCATTGCTTTCATTGCCACAGCAGTTGCTTCGTGAGGAAAAACTTCCCAGTCGTCCATTGTTGGAACAATGTAGTCCTCATGTAATCCTTTTTGTTCTGCCACTTCAGCTATTGCATAAGCTGCTGCAATATGCATTTCATCTGTTATTGTTTTAGCTCTTACATCCAAAGTTCCACGGAATATGCCAGGAAAACCAAGGCTATTGTTAACCTGATTTGGAAAATCGCTTCTACCTGTTCCAAAAATTCTCACTCCCGCTTCTTTAGCTTCCCATGGCCATATCTCTGGCACAGGATTTGCTTCTGCAAACATTATGGCATTGTTATTCATATTGGCAACCCATTCCTTCTTTATTGTTCCGGGCCCTGGCTTTGAAGCAGCTATTGCCACATCAGCATTTTTTAATGCGTCAGCTACGCTACCGAACCTTTCTTCACCATTTGTCTTCATTGCAATTTCATATTTATAAGGATTTTTTTCTTTTAATTGCGGCATATCCTGCCTGCCTGGATACAATATTCCTTTTGAATCCACAGCTATTATATTTGCAGGAGGAACACCTGCTTTAATTAAAGTTCTTATCAAGCATGTATTCGCTGCTCCAACTCCTATGATTGTAAATAAAGATTCATTAAGTTTCTTTCCAACTACTTTAAGCCCATTTATTATACCTGCAAGAGTTATCGCAGCTGTTCCTTGTTGGTCATCATGCCATACTGGTATCTCCATCTCTTGGCGAAGTTTATCCAGAATATAGAAGCATTTTGGTGAAGATATGTCTTCAAGGTTTATCCCCCCAAATGTTGGAGCAATCCATTTTACAGCCTGAATGAATTCATCGGCATCTTTTGTATCAATCATTATTGGAAATGCATCAACACCTCCAAGATATTTGAAAAGCAAAGCTTTGCCTTCCATAACTGGTAAGCCTGCAAGAGGGCCAATATCGCCCAAACCAAGAACACGTGTTCCATCACTGACAACAGCAACATAATTTCCTTTATTTGTATGCTCAAAAACTTTTTCTGGATTCTTTGCAATATCATTGCATGGCTCCGCAACACCAGGCGTATACCATATACTAAAGTCGTCCATACTCCTTATGGCGCATTTTGGAGTTATCTGGATTTTTCCCCTATAAAAAGGGTGCAATTTCATCGCTTCTTCTGCAGGTTTTTTTGCTTTAGCCAACAATTCCTCAACACTAATTTTCTTTTTCATGATATCGACAGTAGGATAATAAAAATTGAATATAAATTTTTACATTGCGTTAAATTTATAGGTGGCTTTTATATGATATATGAGAAAAATGGTGGAAATACATTTAGAATATGTTATAGAAAAAGTGGAGAAAAAAGATAATGATGTGGAAATATTTGCAGTTGGATACACTCCTAAAGATGCTGTAAAAGCAGTATCTCCTCAAATGGAAATGATAATGAATGCAATGCCTCCCGAAATGAGAGAAATGATGGAAAAACAGACAAAAATATTTGAAGAACAAGAAAAGCCAATAATAAAATTTTATATATCTGCTGAGGAGTATTCTGAAGGAAACTGGAAAGTAGGAAACACTCTCGATATTATCATTCAAGAAAGAAGAGAGGAATAAGATAAAATTATAAAGGAGAATAATATATTTATTCTAAAACAATTCTTCAACGGTTATTAAATCAATTTTGATGCTATCTTCCAATCTGGCTCGCTGAGCTTCTTCATAAGCACCTTTAGTAAAGCTAAATGCCACAATAATTCCTTTCAATATTTTCTTGTTACTGGGATAGTATCTTCTTAAAGCGGTTTCAAAATTATCAACAACATTTCTGCCAACTCGTTCCGATTGTTTCACTTGTATAGGAATGCCATCCGAAGTTACGCCATCTATCCCCATATCAGCGACTTTTTTATTGCTCGGAATACCATTGAATACTTCAATAACCCTATCTTGAAAATCTTGCCAATCTAATTCCTTATATTTACCATCAGCGAGTTTAGCGATTTGCTGAAATTTCTTTTTCTTTAAGCGTTTTAATACTCTTTCAACTCTTTTATAAAATCTATAATAATAGTCTCTTTCCCACTCGATTTCTTTAATCTCTTCACTATATCCAACATAAGAACCCCTTTTATTTATTTTATTTTTTATTCTATCTATTTTTTTATCTATTTTATTTATTTCCTTTTCTATTGCCATCAATAGTTTTCTTACATCATCCATACCCCTAGTATCTTCAATTTCTCCTAATGCTTCGGCAGCTGCAATGTTTACTTCTATGTTTCTGTCTTTTAATGCTTCTAAAAGGGGCCTAACTGCTCTTTTATCACCAAATATTCCAAGTTTTATTGCTGCATTTATACGATTTGAAACTCTTTCACTTCCTAAATTGTATATCTCTGTTGATAAATCAATACCTCTCTGCATCATCTTCCGCATCTCTGCTCTTGTATGCTCTCTGATCCAGTTCCATATTATGCTTGCTTCTCTTTCACTAATTTTCATGCCACATATCCCTTCCAAGTGACGTAAAAATGTTTCCTTTGCCTCTGAACCTTTATTTTTCCATAATCCACCATAAGTATAGACCATGTATAATAAATGGAAATGTTTTCCTTTAGAAAGATTTTCTTTGATTTTCTCAGTTCTTTCATCTATGATTTTTTTAGCGATTTTATTCCATATATGGCTGGCTACTTCATGATTTATTATTTTATCTTCCTTATATATTTTTATTAGTTCTTCTCTAAATTTTTTTCCTCCTTTTGAAAAATTACCCCTATATTTTTTAACTAAAGAATAAAGAGATGGATTGATATTGTTTTTAATGTCTTCCAAAATTTTCTTTTCAATTTTCTTAATTTCTCTTTTTTTCCTTCTCTTCTCTCTTTCTATTAAAGTTTCCAAAATTTTTCCCCAAGCCCAACGCATCTC
>JAGGSX010000141.1 GCA_021158865.1 Thermoplasmata archaeon | reverse complement strand
CATCAAAGTCATTTTTGCTGTTATTCCATTTCAATATGAGATTGCATCCTTGTATATCATTATATAAAGAAGATGCTGTATAATTGTTCTCGCAAGCTATTGTAACAAAATTCCATCCTTGGTATAATGAAATATTGAATGGAGCATTTACAACCATCACCTTCTCGTATGAAATTGATGAAAATCTCTCTCCATCAGATGCGCCTGCGCATATAGTGTGCCAGCCCTCGCCCACCTGTGTCGTATTCCATTTGTATGACCATTTTCCATCATTTATTGTTGCTTCTGTCCATTCCTTATCATCTATTCTAATGAAAACACTTTGAGTATTATTTTCTAAATCACTCACACTTCCATTTATTGTAATAATCCCTCTTACCATCGAACCATTAAATGGGTATGTAATGTTACATATTGGGGGAGTATCTATCATGCATTTCCATACGGATTCTTTATTTGGATATCCCATAACATCTGCAGCATTAATCTCATTTTCTCCATCATTATCACAATCACCAACTGCCACTTTTGCCAAAGTTCCTTCTGTCGGTAAAATTGCTTCCTGAACAAAAGAATTTCCATTCCATTCCAATATATGCACCTTATCTGTCCCAACACACAGCTCTGGTGTTCCATCTCCATTGGTATCTCCAATGCCTATGCCTTCTATCACATCATCCTCGCCAGACCAAGTTTGAGTCCATATCTGGCAGTAGGAAGAACCATTCCACTCATATACATACGCCGTGGGCGCCTCTAGCCCCACAGCAATTTCTGGTGTTCCATCTCCATTCAAATCCCTACAAGTACATGCATAGCTCTCATAGGAAAAGGTATCTACCGTGGTTGAATTGAAAGAATTGCCATTCCAATCCAGAACAACTAAATTTTCTCCAGGTGTGCAGACAATTTCATTCTCTCCATCATCATCAACATCGGCAATCCATGCCATGGGTGTTATAACATTTCCACTTGGATAATTCCAAGAAGCAATCTCCACAAAATCTGTTCCATCCCATTTCAAAACAGTAATTTCTGGATCTCCTGGATATGGGTCATCAGCCAGTATTACTTCATTTTCACCATCGTTGTTGAAATCACCAATAAAACAATCGTATGTATTATCCGCTCCATCTCCAGTCCATGTGCTACCAATCTGCTGGTAGCTCGCCCCATTCCATTTAAATGCCTGAAAGTGATAATCCCATGCCACTGCTATTTCATTCTCCCCATCATTATCCACATCTCCTATACTAAATCCTCCAGGGTTGTCTCCATAACCACTGGTCATTTCTGCTTCTTCAGAATATGCTGTCCCATTCCATTTCAAAACTCTTAAAACTGCATCAGTTCCACCAACAAGCAATTCATTCTCTCCATCATTGTCGGCGTCGCCAATCGGCTGAGCCCCTTCATATCTTCTTCCACTATATGTTTTTGACCACTGTAAATAATAACTGCCTGCGAAATTGTCAACGGTTACAGCAATATATGAAACTGATGAAAAGTT
Source organism: Thermoplasmata archaeon (assembly GCA_021158865.1). Classification (GTDB taxonomy): domain Archaea; phylum Thermoplasmatota; class E2; order UBA202; family JdFR-43; genus JAGGXW01. The sequence continues at coordinate 3,530 of JAGGSX010000141.1, read as the reverse complement.
TGTTCCATCATACGATTTTGCATATATATCGTAAAATCCATTGGTGTATTCGCTTGTATTCATTTCATATTGCCATGTTGTTGTGCCATTCGCTTCCTGCCAGCTCCCATTTCCAATTTTTATCCACACAGATTCGACAGAGCCATCTGCATCATAGGCATTTCCTGAAATACTTATAATACCATTCACAACAGAATAATTTGCAGGAAACAGAATCTCGCACACTGGAGAAATATTTTTTTCTATCTCTCCATTTACAGAATTTCCGTTTACAAAAGTTATTATAAACATAGATGCAATAATAAATATCTTTACCTTCATAGATGGTTAACAATTTTTGTTTAAAAAAATTTCGTTGTATTATATCTCTCTTTCTTTCCCGCTTGTAATTGAAATAAAATGCTCCTTTCCTTCTTTTGGACCTTTAACAAAAAGCACGTCTCCTTCTTTTATGGTTGTATTTTTATCTGGACCATAAATCCATTTTTTTCCTCTCCTTATGGCAAAAACCCACATTCCGGTATTCGTAGCAAGTTCTATTTCTCCAAGTTTTTTTCCATTCAATATTGATTGGTTTTCAACTATAGCACGTAATATAACTTCTTCAGTTTCCAGAAGGCTTTCTTTTATAATGGGATGCAATTCAACGTCCCTCAGCTCAACATCTGCTATTTCTCGAGCTGCATCAGCTATGACTTCAGAAGAATTTCCAAGCTGTATTATTGCAAGTGCTTCATTTGTTTCAAGCTCACCTTTATTTGAATCTTCTATTGCCAGTTTTTGCAATTCATAATGCAGGTTATCAATATAATCTTCAAGTTCATAAACTTCTTCTGCAATTTCCCTATTATCATATATTACTGATGAATATGCCAAATCCAGCATCAATTCGGCTTTTTCTTTTAGTTCCAGAAGCATGCTCTCCGCTTCCTCCTCACTCATTCAAGCACCTCTACGTCGCCTTTAAAAAGTTTATTTAGATGATTTAATCCTTCTTCAGTTCCAATACATATCACAACATCTCCCGCCTTTAAAATAACATCCCCTCTTGGACCATAAATCCACTTATTTTTTCTCCTTATGGCAAGTATTTTAACTCCTGTTTCAGATGTTATATGTATATCCTTTATTTTCTTATTTTTTGCATTTGATTTTTCATCAATCATCAATCTTTTTATCATCTCATCTGATTCTCTTATTAAGCGGGGCAATATCGGACGGGTTAGCTTTAAAGACAGAATTTTTACAATATCCCCAGCAGCATTTGATATCGTTTCTGCAGCTTCAGCAATCTGGAGTATGCCAGCCATTTTCTCCGCTTCCTCCGGCGTGCGGGCGGCAAGCATTGCAATCATTCTTATATGATAGTTGAGTGTATCCATTCTCACTTCAAGATATCTTACTTCTTCTGCAATTTCTTTATTATGAAATAAAATGGCTGAATATGCTAAATCAACTATAAGTTCTGATATGCTCTTCATTTCTCCAAGCAATTCTTTTATGTTCATTGGTTCATATTCAATTTCTTCAAACTCTGCTTTCTTCCACCGAGGAATTTTCATTTGAAATAAATCAAACAACGCATATATAAAATTTTATGGCTTTATTATTCCCTCTTCTGTTATTATTCCAGTAATGTATTTTGCAGGGGTAATATCAAAAGCTGGATTTCTTACTCCTGTTTTAAAATTATATATTTTTGTTACCTCCTCCATGCTTCTTTCTTCAATTTTTATTTGGTTGCCATTCTCGATGTCTTTATCAAATGTATTTAATGGAGCGGCCACATAGAAAGGAATTTCATTTTCTTTTGCAACAACAGCTTTTTCATAAGTTCCAATTTTATTTGCAACATCATAATTTAAAGCAATTCTGTCTGCACCAACGATAACCATATCCACTTCTCCTTTTTCCATAAAATAACCTGCTGCATTGTCTGCAATGACTGCATGAGAAATACCTTCATGATATAATTCCCATGATGTGAGCAAACCTTGTAATCTTGGCCTTGTTTCATCAACCCAGACAAAAATTTCTTTATCTTTTGCCATTCTTATTGGAGCGAGAGCAGTTCCATAATCTATGGTTGCAAGGGCACCTGCATTGCAATGAGTTAAAATTTTATAGCCATTCTTAATAAGCTTTTTTCCATTCTCCCCTATCTTCCTGCATTTCTCTATTATTGCATTCATATATTCATCTGCAGATTCAAGGGCATCTTTTCCATGTTCTATGGCATCTTTCATATAGGTTATAGCATAGAATAAATCATGAGCTGTTGGCCTTGTTTTGCTTAGCAAATTTACAGCATAATCTTTATCTTCAGCAATTGCAATCCCGTAGGCGGCAGCAACGCCTATGGCCGGCGCCCCTCTGACAACCATTTCTTTTATTGCATAGGCAATTTCATTTTCATCTCTTGCCGTAAATATTTCTATGCGTTGAGGTAAAATCCGTTGGTCAATCATTTTTATCTCTGTTCCATCTCTCCATAATGATTTCATCTGCTTTCCATTTACAAGCAACCTATCACCTCCATCGCTTTTTTTAATGTAATACCAACTGCAATGCTTCCATGATTTTTTAGATTGATTAGATTGCTTTTTCCTATTATTTTTAAGGCTTCAAATGCAAGCTCTATGCTTCCAGCAGGCTTTTCTTCTGATGTTGTTATTGCATTATCAAATATTTTATGGGTATGAACGATTGCATTTATATCATTTCTTGAATAAATCAGCCAGTGCATTGGTGTTTCTCTCGAAGGTCTTTTTCTTCCAATTACTAAAGCAGTATTCGTAACGGGGTTGTAATCTGTAACTTCAACAAAATCATCATCCTGTAAATTTCCTAAATCTGAATTTGTGGCTGTTATAATCATTCTTTTGCCATATCTAACGCTTATATTTCCATAAGTTTCTGTAACATATCCTCTTTCCTTCAATTTTTTTCCGGCATCTTTCATCTCTTCAATTATAGGATTTTTTATATTTTCATTTGAAAGGAATATTACTTCCATAATTGTATATTAATTCCCTATATATGCTGTTGTCTCCTCGTATTATGCTTAAACTATTCATAATTGCTTTCTACAGGCAATTTTGGTCAAAACAAGCAATATATATCCTTTTCTATTATATTGTCTGAATATGAAAGGATTGTCACTGTTTGAAAAAATGGAAATACAAGAGCAAAAGTATATTGATAAAATGGATTGGGAAAGCACATTTATGATTTCACAAAATGGAAAAATTCTGCAGGCTGATAGAAGAGCCATGCATATATGGAGGAGACTAAAAAACGAAATAATGGATGGATTGGGAAGTAAAAAATTATCTTTTAAATGGAGAGGAATGGAAATAAGCGTCTATCCAATTTTTGAAAGAGGGCATGTAACAAAATATTTCGGAATCATTAGAAAAGGAGATATAGAAGCGATAGAGGAATATATAAACAAATCATATAAAATAATGGATAATTTTAAGAAGAATATATCTCATTATTTTTTTAATCCAATCGTTATTGCTAAAGGC
>JAGGSX010000201.1 GCA_021158865.1 Thermoplasmata archaeon | reverse complement strand
ATAATGGAATATACAACGTTACTTTAATTGTAAAAGATGATGATGGTATGGTTTCAGAAAAAAATGCATCAATAAAAATTTCAAATGAAGCTCCATCATTTGAGGTAATTGTTTTCTTATTTGCACTAATGATGGCATTAATTTTTAGAAAGCTTGCTAATTCATGTCACGCAAAATAAAAATAATGTCATTCATTATGTTCTTGGTGGAGAAAGATGAAAAGAAAATATTTTATTAAAGGGATAGAGGCGATAGTAATAGCTATAATAATGGCGGTTACAGTGGTGCCACAGAGTGTATTTGGAAAAGAGAAAATGGGAAATCCAGAATCAGATAACATTAGTTACACAATACACTTTTTTGAGCCAAACTTGAAGAAATCAGAGATAATGAACCAGAATTTTACAAAAATTAGTATGTATGATTGTATTGATTGGGGACAGGGAGAAGGAGCGCCGTCTCTGCCTGTGCATCCAGTGAAAATTTTAATTCCATATAAGAAGGAAATAGAGAGTTTGAATGTCTATGGAGAGAAAGTGGAGCTTAATAGCAAGATAGATTTAAAGACAATCCCAGTTATGCCACACCAAAATCCAGTTCCAATAGGGGAAAAAGTGCAACCCAAACTTGTTATGGACCATGCTATATACAATTCAACAAGTGAATTGCCATCCAATATATACAGCAGTTTGGGGGTGGATTATTGCAGGGGATATGCAATCCTGACATTAAATCTATATCCAGTGAAATATATACCAAGAGAGGGGAAGATATTCTATTATCCAAATATTACAATTGAGATAAACTTAAAAAACACTGGCTATGTGAATAGATTTTATAGAAATAGTATAGATGATAGGGAATATGTTAAAAAATTGGTAATAAATCCAGATGTAGCAGATACATATAAAGGAAGAGCGAATTTTGGTTACCCTGGAGGAATATGCGATCCATCTGATAATGGTGGATTGGGATATAAATATGTAATTATAACTACGGAATTAAATAATGAGACAACTGGAACTTATACATGGAATGATTTGATTGCTAAGAAAGAAGCCGAGGGTTTGACTGCTACAAAAGTTACAGTTGAGCAAATTGTGGCATGTTCTGACTATTGGAATACAACTGATTCACTATTCAACGATACTCCAGCAAAGATAAGAGAATTTTGTAGGGATGCATATTTAGACTGGGGAACTGAATATGTACTGATTGGCGGAGATAATGATGCTGGAGAGCCTTGGACCGTTCAGAGAAGATTATTATCATATTCTTATGAAACAAATGTCGACAGCGATTTATACTGGAGCAATTTGGACAAAACTTTCAATGCCGACCATGATTCACTATGGGGTGAGGAAGGAGACGGCGGATTTGATTTATATTCAGAACTTTATATAGGAAGTGTGCCATGCCACGATGGAGCAGATATTTCAAACTGGATTACTAAAGATTTTTATTACGATGATTCACTTGAAAAAGATTATCTTGATAATGCAGCATTTTATGGAGGAAATACTGGTTGGCCATGTGAGGGAGACGATTTTATTGATTATAGCGCAAGACTTGGAACTGATAACTGGCTTGGTCCAAGTCCAGGTGCACATGGTCAATATCCAAGCTGGCTCGGCTTTCAATATGGTTTTGAAACATGGAATTTGGAGAATCCAGGAATGGAATACAACATAACCCAAGCTCATACAGCTGAGCCGCCCAATGATGGATGGATTGGAGATGGCATTAGCGGAATGAGAAATGCAATCAATAATGATGAATGCACTCTCATATCTGCTGTTGCTCATGCTGACGAACACATGTCTATGGATGTGGACGATTCTGATTGGGCAACACTATATCATAATACAAAGCCATTTTTTGTAACTGATTATGGATGCCATTGTGGAGACATAGATGCATGCAGTGAAGGGGTTGTAAACGTGATGCTCTTTAATTCAAATACGGAACTTGCATTCGCCTGCATGTATCATACAAGCTATGGATGGGGTTCTCTTGAAGATACAAATTCAAGCAGTGCATTGCTGCAGAAATGCTTCTGGGATTATATGTTCAATACAAGCAAATCTGGAGGCTCATTGAACTGGCAATTGGGAAGAGCGGTGGCTTATGCAAAAGATGAGATGGCGCCGACAATAAATTGGACCTATAGTGGTGCGCCCGGTTCATGGAGATGCGCAATAGAAGCATTCCTTCTTTTTGGGGACCCTGCATTAGGTATAAAGCCACCTTTATTGCCCGAGCACAATATTGGCGTGAAAAGTATTGATGTGCCTGACCATGTAAATCCTGGAGAGCTTGTATATATAAATGCAACCTTAGTAAATAATGGAAGAAATAATGAGACAAATGTTGTTGTTAGTTGCAGAATAAATGGAACTGAAATAGGAAATGTTACAATTCCATTCTTTGAAAAACAGACATTTCAAGAAGTCAGCTTTTCTTGGACACCAGCAAAAGGATGGTATACTGTTACAATAAATGAAACAATTCCTGGAGTTACAGAAAACATAACCTATGATAATGAAAAAAGTGAGCTCGTTGTTGCTGGTCCAGACGTAGCTGTTTTATCAATGAATGCTCCTCAAACAGCTATATTGAATTCCATGAGACAGGTGAGGGCAAATATTAAAAATCTCGGAGCCGAGGATGAGGTTGTAAATGTTAATTTGAGAGAAAATGGAACAATTGTTGATACTGTGCAAGTATTTGTTGCGAGCAAAAGAACTCAATCTATAACCTTATTATGGAATCCATCAGCTGAAGGCATACGTTCTTTAGAAATCGAAGCAAATGTCAGTGGTGAGGTATATCCGGGGAACAATTATCGTAGCCAGGATGTTAATGTTGTATCTCCACAGGGATTTGTTTTGCTTGTAGATGATGATGGTGGAAGCAATTATGAAACATATTTTGAGAATGCTATAGTTTCAGCGGGATATGCGTATGAATACTGGGATAGAAGCAATGGATGTCCATCGGCAGATTATATGGCTAGCCATATGGCTGTTATATGGTTTACTGGAAGCATGTCATCAACATTAACATCTGAAGATGAAGCAGCTTTATCAACTTATCTTGATAATGGTGGCAGATTGTTTATAACTGGGGAGGATATTGGATATAGCATACACAGTCATACATTTTATTCAAATTATCTACATGCTCAATATCTAACAGATGACACAAACATAAATTATTTGGATGGCATAGCCGGAGACCCAATTGGTAATAATTTAACTATATGCATTGTTGGAGGAGATGGAGCAAATAATCAGAACTGGCCGGATGGAATAAGCCCAATAAATGGAGCAACATCTGTATTCCAGTATCAGTCATCGTCATACTATGGAGGAATAAAATATAGTGGGACATATAAAGTTGTTTACTTTGGATTTGGGTTTGAAGCAATAAACAATGGTGGCGATAGAACTGGAGTTATGGGGAGAATACTTTCATGGTTTGGAAATGTGACATCAAATGTTCCCGATATATGGATGAATCCTATGAATTTATATTATGTAACCCCAAGTAATTCAACGATAAATGATGAATTTACGATAGGAAATGACGCCAATGCTACAGCAAACCTAACATTTAACATTTCACTGCCACATGGATTTTCTCTCCAATGGATGCACAGCCATGGAGGCGACGGCGACTCCCAGTTTGCCCAGCCAGTCGGAGATTTTGATGGCGACGGCGTGAATGAATTTTTATTTGGTGGATATGGATGTGGAGGATGTTATATGTATTCATATAATAAAACATTGGAAGAGTATCAGCAGGAATATTTCTGGACATATCCTGGAGGATGGTATAATGCTCCCTCCGGTTCTGCTGTTGGAGATTTTAACAAGGATGGAATCCTGGACTTTTCTGTCTCTTGGGAATATAGCGGGCAGAATGGAATACATGTTTATGACTGGGATGGAACAAATCTAACCCAGCTTGATTATTATAATAGTGTTGGTTATGATTTTGCCTATGATGTTTATGCATGTGATTATGACGACGATGGAACTGTTGAACTTCTTATAGCAAATAACCCTCCTTCTGCAAGTGGATATCATGTAACCGCTTTGGGATGGAATAATGCAACAAATTCTTTTGAAAGAGAAATATCTTGGGGAAGTGGACAGGCAACAGAATGCCCGATGGTATGGAGCGGAGATACAGATGGAGATGGAAAAACAGAAGTTGTAGCTTGTGCTGGAACCAATACAGTATATGCATTGAATTATGAGAGTGGGACATGGGTGCCAGATATTGTGGCAAGCGGGCTGTCAGCGCATCCTTATGGCGTTGCATGCGGAGATTTGGATGGAGATGGAATAGATGAAATAGGATTTGGATTGCACAGCACAGATGCATATATCTATAAATGGAATTCTTCAACGAGTTCATATCAGCAGGTATGGCATTATAACTATGCTGGCGAAGACGATATAATAGAAGGAATAGCTATAGGAGATGTAGACGGAGATGGACAGCCAGAATTTTTGGTTGGACCAACGCATGTTCATGTAATAAAATGGAATGGAACTGGATATTATGAAGCATATACCATAACAGACACTCAGGGAATGCTTGCTGGTGTCGTTGTTGGAGATTTTGATAGCGATGGATTAAATGAAGTTAAGGCATGTGATATTTTATCTGGAATAGGAAAGGAATGGATAGAGAAATATCATCCAGAGCCATCTTGGATAACCATTACACCAAGAAGTGGAACACTTGCGCCGGGAGAACAGGAGAATATATCAATATCAATAGATACAACCAATTTCACAACTGGAGTTACAAGTTTATTCCTCGGAGTAAATACAAACGACCCAGATGAATCTTCTGTTAAAATGCCTTTATACATATCAGTGCCTTCATTTGTTACAAAAGAGATTGCTCTTCAAACTGGATGGAATTTTATTACAATACCGGTAGATTTGAAATTGAACGCTTCTGCATTGTATTCAATGATATCAGGATGCAGTATGATATTGAAATGGAATAACAGCAAAAATGACTTTGATGTTTATGTTCCTGGCTCAC
>JAGGSX010000029.1 GCA_021158865.1 Thermoplasmata archaeon | reverse complement strand
TTGGACATAGGGGGAGCTCGGTCAGTCCTGGGGTTAGGGCCTACCGTGGCCTGATTTTAATCAGCGTCGTTTTGCCCCCCTGCCTGCCAAATGGATTTCAATCCTACCTTAGTCTGATTTTAATCATGCTCCAGCTTGCAAAAGAAGCCAAAGAAATCGATTTCAATCCTACCTTAGTCTGATTTTAATCCGTAGCTTATCTGGAGAGATTTTTCTTTTCATTATTGAAATTGTTTAATTTTTATATGTCTTTTCATAAAGAGGTGTCGTGAAAGCTTATAAATGGATTGCATAATTGTATATCCACGATTCTCATATTATTGTAGAGATATCAGATTTTTCTGCTCCTATACATTCCTTCTCAAAAGAATGGCGGCTTCGCATTTTGTAAATTATTATTGAGTCTTCTTGCTCGTTTATCATTCTTTTTAAGCCATTTTTTATCTTAAAAAGTTCTGCTTTGGTTACTTCTCCTTCGAAAACCGAGTTTTGAATCCAATTTAAATATTGCCGTAGAAAATAACATACCTTGCTAACTCTTTCCACATTTACATCATAAACTATTATAACATACATTTTACCACCATATTTTGAAGGCTTTGTATGGATTCATCCCAAGCAAGTGTTTAATCAACTTATAACATTCCAGCCTTATTAAACGTTGATATGATATATTTCTTCTAAGTCCTCTATGCTTTATTGTCGTTTTTAATTTTGCATCATATTCATGCAAAAATTTTTTCTTACCATTATTGTTAAGAAGACAAGAATTTAATTCCAGCCTAAAATCATTTTCAGATATAATTTTCTTCTGTACAAGTTTGAATATTACTCTGTCTGCCAACAATGGTTTAAACACTTCTGCTATATCTAAAGACAAAGAAAATCTTCTTTCAGATGGCTCATGCAAATAGCTTATAGTTGGATTCAGTTGCGTGTTATATATCTCAGTTAAGCAACTTGAATATACAAGCGAGTTACCAAAACTAATCAATGCATTTATTCTGTTCGCTGGTGGCTGCCTGCTCCGCCTGTCAAAATGGAAGACAGGCGGCAAAATTTTGTCGAAAGCCTGATAATATGCTTCTCTTGCATTTCCTTCTATTGCCATGAGTTGTTTTATATCATTTATTTCTTCCAAGCTATGCAGCGAGTCTTCCATTGTTTTTATTTCTTCATTAACATCCTTATTGGCTCTCTCATAATATTTCAGATTAACCAAAATATTTCCTATAGCTCCCTTGACAAATTCTCTTGCCAGTTCCATTCTCTTTTCATAATCCAGATAATGTTGAGCCTGTTTTATGAGCAAATCACCTGATAAAAGCTTCTGGCGGGGATAAAAACTTCCTTCATAAAAGCCATACTTATTGAAGAAGTGAACTACGATACCATGCTTCATGAGATAAGCGAGGGCTCCAGATTTTATGGTTACATTTCCATAGCAATATATGGTATATATTTTTTCAACAGGAATTATTCTTTTCTCATTTTCACCCTCGTTATTCTTATAAAACAAATAGATGGTATTATGCTCTCTTTCCATAACCGCATTTACGGTAATGTAATAGTTGCTCTTCATCAATTGATATCCTGTCTCATTTTAAATCTTTCATTAAATTCAATCACCCCAGCAAAATTCATAATAGGCACATCTCTTGCAATACGCTTTTCGTTGCGCGGGCGGCGGCTCCTCCATCGCCACTATTCTATTTATTTCTTCTAAGATAGCCTCCATTTTTTGCTCATTTTCCAGCTTTATTCTTTTGACTTGTCTTGCCAATGGATAATTAATCATTCCTTCTGCTTCTATCCCTTTCTTCTCGAGATAATAAATGTAGTAAAGGAGTTGATATACATGAGCTTTTTCCATCTTTTTAGATTTCTTTACCTCATGTATAATTATTTTTCCTCCTCTTTCAATAAAATCAAAGGCGATTCTATCAATCAAAATATCTTTTTCCATCCTTTCATATGATTTCTGCTGCAAAAATTTTCCTATAGCTACTTCCTCACTTTCTCTTTCCATTCCTATGTTATGGCTGAAAAGCCAGAGTTTACGATGACATATGAAGTAGTAATTCACCTGTGTTCCCGTAAATAATAGCTCTGAGCTAAGCATTCAAAATCCTCTTTACCACTTTAATAAATTCTTCAGCATCTTTAATGGCAATGCTTACATCTTCTTTGCCTGCATAAAATTCCAAGCCATATAATGCTTCGTGTCTTTCCCTTCTGAATGCATCGAGAGAATTTATAAGGTAATAAGGAATCTTGCCCCCATAATTTTCCATCAGGTAGGCAATGATGCAAACATGGCTTTTTTCCTGTATGCCATCTTTATAAAGCAAGGCTCTGGCAGAATGAAACATGGAAGTGTATGCATATATTATACATGCATCAAAAAATTCTTTTTCTAATGCCATTTTTGCCATATTCAATTTTTCTTCTGCCATTTTTATTGATTGGCTTGCTTTTTCATCATCTGGCGATATTTTTCTCAATAATCTTTTTTTAAAGCATTCTTCTACATTCATTCTATCACTGGCATATTCCCATATAAAACAATCCCATTTGTTGTGATTTCAATATAAAATGCTTTGTCTTCTTTTGCTTTTATCCTCCATTCTCCCCATTTCATAATTATTGCTCTTATTTCTCTTCCAACTTTCTTTTCAAATTTGCTTAAATCCAGTTTTTTTCTTTGCCCGATGACAAGCAAATCAACATCACTATTTTCATCATCTTCTCCTCTTGCCATTGAACCAAATAGAATTATGGAATGAATTGCGGGAATATTTTTTATCAAATATTCTATTAGCCCACTTTCCTCAATTTTTTTAATTGAGAATGCTATTTTCAAATGACGAAAAAATAAATTGCTTGTATTTGCTTTAACATATCTCATCTTTCCCCTTTTTATTTCTATTAAAATTTTTTCTTTGATTAGCTCATCTATTGCCTTTTTTGCAGAAAATACACTCACATTTGCTTTCTTTGCAAGCTCACGTAAATAAATTTCATCATAAGGATGGTTGAAAAAATAATGCAGGACTTTCCATAATGTTGTATCAAATTTCATAACAATTGTTATATATAAAAAACATTTATAAAAATTGTTATTTTTAAAAAACAAATGTTATAATTTTTCCATCTTATCTAAGGAATCAGATCATGTGGAAAAAGAATTTAAGGCTTGTGTAATATTAAATCATGGACACAGAAAATTTACTGGTGGAGATCGCAAGGAAAGGTTTAATGGTTGATGTTGATATAATAAAGGAGGCAATAAAAAGAGAAGATACTCCAAAGATTATACTTGAAAAATTTGATCATTTTGACGAAATAAGTGATAAGTGGTTTGGTATCCACGCATTGTATATTCTTGGTTTAATGAGAAGCAAAGAAGCATTTGAAGTTCTCAAAAAATTGATCAAAGAAAATGATTTTGGGGATTGGACAACAGAAGAATTATGCCACATTATGGCGAATTTTGGAGGGGAATTTTATGAAGAGATTGAAGAAATCGTGATGGACAGAAGTTATGGAATATGGAATAGAGATGCAGCCTATCGCGCCCTACTAATGATAGGATCAAGTGAAAAATTAGTAGAGCTTACCAAAAAACTCATTAGAGAAGCTGATAAAGATGAAGAGATAGAATTGATATGTCTTCTCATACCTCGCATGTTATCATTAAGGAATGTAGATATATACAGAATGTGCAAAATGTTCGTTGAAAAAGTTGGTGGATGTTTTCCAGTATTTCATAATAATGAGTTGGATGAAATGTGGAAGGAAGGAGGGGAAAAAGAAAGAAAAAAAGATCTATGGATGCATTTTAGCAAGGAGAATTTATGCTACCTTTACAAGATAAATTACGGAAAGCCAAAAATAGGAAGGAATGATCCGTGTATATGTGGCTCGGGTAAGAAATATAAAAATTGCTGCTGGAAATATTTTCATTAAATCAATGCTCAAAACCATCATCTAAACCCAGCAAATGCTTAAGTAAATTTTAAAAACAGTTTATGCATTTTAGTATATTGAGATTAAAAATATATTTAATGGCTGAAAAACCTCAAATTTTGCCCCTTAATTATCCCTATCATCTTGCGAGCATGATTTATCGTTGTATTCAGCGCGGTGATTCCACGCTGAGCCTTTATCTGCATCAACCAAGAAAAATAAAATTTTTTACTTTCAGCAGGCTGATGGCAGAAAAAAGAAAAATTGAAGAAGATAAGATAAAAATTGAAGGAACAACATTTTTCAAATTTTCATCGCCAAGAAAAGAAATTGCTGCTGCACTGGTTAATGGATTGTTGGAAAAGCCAGAAGTGGAGATTGAAAATGCTGCCTTTACCATATCATTAATAGAAGTTCTTAAAGAAAAGAAGATTGAGGGAGAAGAAACTTTCGTTACTCTCTCGCCCATAAGTGTTACAACGGTAAAAGGAAGCAATGGCTATCGCAAAATCATTGACTTATACCCAGATGAGCCAAAATTTTATGAAAATTTGGGGAGAAATTTGATTAAAAAATACAAGCTTTTATATGGAAAAGAGCCAGAAAATAAGGAGATAAATATAAAAGTTATAAAGGCAAAGCCAAAGCGAATCAAAATAAAGAATACATATCATCGCTGCACAGAAATGGTTTTTAAAGCAAGAGGAAGCGCTGAATTGCTAAGCGTTGGTTATCAAGCAGGCTTTGGAGAACGCAATTCCATGGGATTTGGCATGGTGAAGGCGGCAAATGGAAGGAGCAGGAGGGCAGACGAGGGAGGAGGATGATTGAATATTGGTTACAAAATGGGGAAGCTTATTTAATGGACAATAGTCTTAAACCAGAAAATATTCCACCAGAATTCAAAATTAGAAATCCGCCACAGCAAATAAAGAAAATTTTGGAATATTTAATCCAAAATAATGGCAAAGCGACAAAATTTTTTAATGCTTTTTTTAAGCAACTTACAGGCAGGACGAGTTTCAGAGAGAATAAAAATAAAATTTGTTCTATTTGTGGACATAAAGGCGCAGATAAAATAAAAGGATGGATATATCCCTTCATAATTGATAAAAGTAAGTTTCCAAATCTTTATCCAAATGGAAAAATAGAATCTTTGAACTTTTGTAGGAGT
>JAGGSX010000145.1 GCA_021158865.1 Thermoplasmata archaeon | reverse complement strand
GTATAATTGTCAGCTTTCCATGGTTTTCCATCAACATTTATGTATTCTATTTGCTTCAATTTTTTATTAAACGAAAGCCAGTCTTCCATAAAATAATCTAATCCTTGCCTATCATTTAATGAAAGCTTGCTATCATTTCCTTTTGTATAATCATTATAAAAAAGCAATGGATAGGAATACATCCTTCCCGTCTCATTATCATAAAAAACACTTGCTGGTATTGCTGACATATATGCAAAATCATCAACTAAGCTGCTGTCATCAAATTTTACAAAACATGCTTTTTTTATAGGAACAACTTTTGCCCACGACACGCCTTTATACCCAGAAGGCAATTCTTTCATTTGTGCTATTCCTAATGGCATCAAAAATAGAATAACTATTGCCAATGTGACAATTTTCTTTAGCATATTGATAAATGTAAAATTAATATTTAAGTATTTCATGTATTATATATGCTGAGTTATTCAAAACTTCGCAACATAGAACAGAATGAAAAAATGGCTTCTTCTTTAACAGATATTGGAATAAATTTTTATCAAGAAGCAATAGGTTACATTAAAAAAATGGAAGAAAAAATTGAAAATGAGAGAATAAAAAATCCATCGTCGCGTAAAATAACGCTTGTATCAGACGAGTTGAGAAATACGAAAAGAATATTGAAAAATATTTTTGAAAGGAGAGAGAAAAAAATAGTTCTGGCAGCCCTAATATCTGCAAGAACAGAAGAAAAACCTCCAGAAAATCTAACAAAAGAGGAGAAAGATTTTTATAATGAATTGCTAAAAATATTGAAAGAAAATAGAAAAAAAATATTTGAAGTTAGAAAGAAGGAATTTGCAGTATTGAGAATATTAAAAGATGTGCCACAATTTGTTGGCAGTGACATGAAAAAATATATATTGAAAAAGGAAGATGTCCTCTCATTGCCAGTAGAAGTTGCAAAGATACTGGTGGAGAGGAAAGCAGCAGAAGAAATAGATATATTGTATTTATAATAACAAAAGTCATGTAATATCAAAACTTTTTAATAATTCTTTTTGTTTTACCTTTTAAAGGTGATTATATGAGGAAAATAGTCGAAGAAGCTTTTAAGAGAGCTGAGAATGAAAACAATATTACGCTTACAGAGGAAGAAGAGAAATTGCTTCAGGAAAAAAATAAAGAGCTTGAAGAAGTTTTGATTGGTCTAAAACCAAAAATAAAGGTCATTGGTGGTGGAGGCGCTGGAACAAATACAATAGAAAGATGTTTTGAAGCAAAGATTTATGGCGCTGAGTTGATAGCTGTAAATACAGATGCTCAGCATTTATTACATGCAAGAGTGCCCCATAAAGTCCTGATAGGCAAGCATGTTACCAAGGGATTGGGCGCCGGCTCGCTCCCAGAAAAAGGTAGGGAGGCAGCTTTAGAGAGTGAGAATGAGCTCAAAAAAATTGTAGAAGGCTCCGATATTGTTTTCATAACGTGTGGCCTTGGAGGAGGCACAGGCACAGGCTCCGCCCCTGTTATAGCAAAATTATCAAAAGAAGCGGGAGCATTAACGCTTGCAATAGTTACGCTTCCATTCAGTGTCGAAGGACGTGTTAGAAAAGAGAATGCTGAAATGGGATTGGCAAGATTGAAAGGAGTTACTGATACCGTTATTGTAATCCCAAATGATAAATTGCTCGAGCTGGTTCCAAGAATGCCAATAAATAAAGCCTTTAAAGTTGCCGATGAGATATTAATGCGTAGCATAAAAGGCATCACAGAAATGATAACCAAACCTGGATTGATAAATTTGGACTTCGCAGATTTGAAAACAATAATGAGGCAGGGAGGCGTCGCCATGATAGGAATGGGAGAATCGGACAGCGATAATAGAGCTGCAGAAGCTGTAAATGAAGCTTTGTCATCTCCATTGCTTGATGTTGATGTTAGCGATGCTTCAGGTGCTTTAGTAAATGTTATTGGTGGGGAGGATATGACAATTAAAGAAGCAGAAGGCGTGGTAGAAGAAGTTTATTCAAGAATAAATCCTGATGCAACCATAATATGGGGAGCTGGCATAGACAAAAATTTAAAGGGAATAATAAAAGTTATGGTTGTTCTAACAGGTGTGAAATCAAAGCAAATTTTGGGGCCATCAACAGAAGTTGAAGAAGGAAAACAGTATGGAATTGATGTTATAAGATAAAAATGAAGAAAGGAATAATAGATAAGGCATGGGAATTTCAGACTGCTCTGGAAAAAAAAGTGGAGAGATTCGGAAAAGGAAAATATGGCAGAGTTTTCAAAATGGCTCGCAATCCAGAGCCTGCTGAATATATAAGAACATCTGAAATATGTGCTGTCGGCATATCAATAATAGGACTTATAGGCTTTGTTATTTTTCTCCTTGCAACTGAAGTAGCTCCATGGATTGCCAGTCAGTTAGGGATATGATGGAAACAAAAATTTTTGTTGTCAAAACACAAGTAGGGCAGGAAGAAAATGTTGCAAATATGTTTGAAAAAGCTGCTAAAAGAACAGATAAAATAGTTTCAATTCTGGCTCCAAAAGAATTGCGTGGATATATTTTTGTAGAAGGAAGTGACATAGATGTCATAAAAAAACTCATAAGGCATATGAGATATGCAAGAGATGTTCTTGATAAAGACATCAAAATTGAAGAAATAGAACATTTTCTTTTCCCACCTTCAAGTGTAGCTAATATTGAGGAAGGAATGATTGTTGAGCTTGTAAGTGGACCATTTAAAGGAGAAAAAGCAAAGGTTACGAGAATTGATGATACAAAAGAAGAAATAACCGTTGAGCTTTTGGATGCAATGGTTCCCATTCCAATAACTGTTAGAGGAGAGCAAGTAAGAATATTAAAGAAAAAGGAGGGATAAAATGGAAGAAGTTGAAGTTCTGGTTGAAGGAGGAAAGGCATCGGCGGGACCGCCTATTGGGCCTGCTCTTGGTCCATTGGGTTTGAATGTTGGAGAAGTTGTGAAGAAAATAAATGAAGTTACAAAAGATTTTCAGGGAATGAAAGTGCCTGTGAAAATAATAGCTGACCCTGCAACAAAAAAATATGAGCTTAAAGTAGGCACACCACCAGCATCAGCCCTGATAATGAAAAGAGCTGGAATTGAAAAAGGAACTGGAGATGGCAATCCTGTAGGAAACATAAGCATTAAAGATGTTATAGAAATAGCAAAAATGAAGAAAAATGACTTGCTTGGTAACAGTTTGAAGGCGAGAGCAAAAGAGATAATAGGAACATGCGTTTCAATGGGTGTAAGTGTAGAAAATATGAAAGGAAAAGATATAATCAAAAAGATAGACGAAGGAGAAATCGATATCAAAGAATAAATGCTCTCGCATCCACAATTTTTTCTATTTCATTCCCTGCTTTGTCATACGCTTTTACTTTTATTGTATAGCTTCCAACCGCCCATTCTTTCCATTCCATTGAATATGGGGCTTTATTGTCTTCAGCTTTCTTCACACCATCAATGTAGAACTCAACTTTATCTACTCCCGATATTGAATCAGATACACTTGCTGTAATCGTTATTTTTCCAATTATAATGGCTTTATGCCCAAATGTTGGGAAAATTGCCCTATCGAAAATATATATCTGCCCTTCCAAAGGTTTTGTTATCTCCAAGGAAGGCGGCGTATTATCTACCGTAAATTTATCCGATATATCACTTCCCGTGTTACCTGATGTATCTTCAGCAGAAATTTTAATCATATAATTCTGGCTGTCTTGGAATTCACTTGTATTCCATGTATATGAACCACTATTTCCAATATTTGAAGCAATATTGTGCCATGTCAAACCATTATCAATACTATACTTTATTGTTACTTTAATTTCTTGCTTACTATCATGATTATCTGTTGCATTCCATCTTATATTAACATTCCCCCTCACTATGCTCCCTTTAGATGGAGATGAAATTTCAACATTTGGTGGCATTAAGTCAGCTATCTGGAATTGTTTTGAAACGCTCTTTTTTCCATTATTGGTTGTATCTATGGCGTATATAAAGAAATTGTATAGACCCATCATATTATAGGAGTTATTATAATAATACATATCATCTGTTTTATTTTGGGATATGCTTATATTATCATAACTTCCATCTGGATAGGTTATATTTATGAAAACATTTTGCACGCCAAACTCATCTTCAACATTGCATGATATATTAACATTTCCTCCTATATTCTGAGATGACGGCTGTGCTTTGACATCGCTGATAGTTGGAGGAGACGTATCAATTGAAAACGAATAATTTGCCGGTGTTGGATCAATATTTCCAGCAGAATCTTTTGCTCTTACCATAAATGTATAATTGCCATCCTGTAAATTAGGATACACTTTTGTTTTAATTGCTGACCAACCTGACCAGCTTGTATCATATCCTCCCAATTTATATGAAAAAGTTAAATTCTGATTTGGGCTCAGATTATCACTCCCATTCCATCCAAATGTAACATTATTGTAATTTATTACAGATGGAGGATGAACTGTGATTACTGTTGATGGTGGCGTTTTATCTATTTTTAATTCAAAGCTATGTGTGGTTTCAATATTGCCAGCGTTATCAGTGCTATAGTATTGTATTGTATGGTCACCATCATTTGAAACTGTAAATGGATTTGTGTATTTTATATATGCTCCACCATCTATTGAATAATAGGTTGAATTTACACCTGAGTCAGAATCTACTGCATTTAATGTTATAACAACGTTGCTCACATACCATCCATTATTGCCATCTGGTGAGGAAGGAGACAATGAATGTGTTGTAGATGGTGGTGTTGTATCTATTTTTAATTCAAAGCTATGTGTGGTTTCAATATTGCCAGCGTTATCAGTGCTATAGTATTGTATTGTATGGTCACCATCATTTGAAACTGTAAATGGATTTGTGTATTTTATATATGCTCCACCATCTATTGAATAATAGGTTGAATTTACACCTGAGTCAGAATCTACTGCATTTAATGTTATAACAACGTTGCTCACATACCATCCATTATTGCCATCTGGTGAGGAAGGAGACAATGAATGTGTTGTAGATGGTGGTGTTGTATCTATTTTTAATTCAAAGCTATGTGTGGTTTCAATATTGCCAGCGTTATCAGTGCTATAGTATTGTATTGTATGGTCACCAT
>JAGGSX010000050.1 GCA_021158865.1 Thermoplasmata archaeon | reverse complement strand
CAGCCTTCCTATCAAAAATATTCGCTCCAAGTCCATATAATGTATCTGTAGGATAAACAACCACTTTCCCTTTTTTTAAAGCATCTATAACTTCTTCAATTTTATACATCTTTTTTTAATAAATCTCCAAGGGTTAAATTCCTTGCTTTCTTTTTCTTTATAACAGCATCTTCAATTTTTTGAAATAGCTGGATTCCCAAAGCTTTTTCAAGTTTTTTAACCGTATCATCTGGGGGACGCAATTCTTCATTTTCTATTTTTGCTATTGTATTTGTTTTTTCCCCAACTTTTGAACCAAGTTGTTCTCTGCTCCATTTTTTTAACTCTCTTGCTGCTTTTATCTTTTCTCCCCATCCTGGAACCAAATCTTTATCCATGTTTTGAAAAACATCTTTGGAATATGGCACAATTTTTTTAACCTTTTTTATAGGTGCAGCTTTTTTCTTTTTTTCAATTAGCTTTCCAAATTTTTTGCATTCTTCACAAACCATCATTTCCACGCCTTCAATAAGAACAGGATAAAGTTTGTTTGTTTCTTTGCCACAAACCTCACATCTCATAATGATACAATATAGTCAAAAATATGAACTTTTGGGTCAAAATATATTATACAAAAATGCATTTATCTTTGTGCTTATCACTCCTTTTGATCCATGGAAAAGCAAGTTATGCACATGCCCTAAAAAATATTCTTTCAGTCCTTATACCGGCTGCTCTCATGCATGCATTTATTGCTACATAACATCATATATTCCCAATGCTTTTCATGCCCGCCTCAAAAAAGATTTATTCAAAAGGCTTAAAAAAGAAGTAAATAAAATTGATAAAAGAATTTATATAAGCATGTCAAACAGCTCAGACCCTTACACACCTGAAGAAAAAGAACTGCAGGCGACAAGAAGATGCCTGAAAATTTTTAAAGAAAATGGAATAAGGCTATTAATAATAACAAAATCAGATTTAGTAAAAAGAGACACAGATTTGCTTGCCGAAATGAAAGCGAGCGTGAGCATAACATTAACAAGCTTGGATGACAAAAAGATAGCAAAAATCGAAAGGAAGGCGCCGCCGCCATCCCGCCGCCTTGTCGCCTTGGAAGAAATGCATTCAAATGGCATTCCATGTTCAATAAGGCTTGACCCAATAATTCCAAGCTTAAATGATTATGAAATTGAAGAAATAGTTAAAGAGGCATCAAAATACTGCAGCCATGTTGTAACTTCTACAGTTAAGCCGAGGACAGATTCTTTGAAAAGGCTGTCTGCCGTAGTCCCATATTTTAAAGAAGTCAAACTTGAAAGAATTGGAAATTCATATTATCTTCCTCGCAACCTAAGATTTAATTTATTGAATAAAGTTGAAAAAGCTTGCAAAAAATATGGTATGACATTCGCTACATGCCGTGAAGGCTATCCTTTTAAAGCGAAAACTTGCGATGGAAGCCATTTAATACCATCATAATTATTTTATATCCCTACTTTTTATTTCTTTGTGGAAAAATGAAAACATATCTAAGCATAATATTTAGCAGTGAAGGCGCACCGCCGTCTGAAGTTAAAAGTAGGCTGTTTGAGCTCGGTTTTAGAGCCGTTAAAGGAAGTTATGATTTCGTCTATGAATGGGAAAGAGACCCTGATGTTGATACATTGCTTTGGTTTGCAGACAAAGTTCAAGTGGCATTGAAAGGCACAGATGTAAGGTTTTCATTAGAAACAATATAGGCTGTTTTTTTTATATTTATTCTGAAAGGCTTTAGCAATTTAATAAGGTGCCATTATATCAAAGATAACTATTTCTTTATGGCTTTTTTAAAAACACCCATTAAAGTATGGAATTCCCACTTTGATAGCATTGCCCTTCCTATGATGCGGCGAAATAAGATTTTTGTGCTTTCTTTTTTATATTCAGGATAATTTATTTTATTCAAAAATTCATCAAAAAATTTGTGCAACATTTCTTTTTCTTTTCCATTTGCGTATATTATCTTACCATGTTTTGGCTGTTGGATGGCATGATAAATTTCATATAATAAAATAGCTACGGCGTGGGATAAATTCATTGAAGGATAATCAAAGCTTGTTGGTATTTTCACCAGCAAATCACATTTCTTTAATTCTTCATTTACCAATCCATAATCTTCTCTCCCGAAAGCTATGCCAATCTTCCCTTCCATTTTTCTTATTTCATCGGCAAATTCTTTTATATAAAAATATTTTCTCACATGCTGATTATCTTTATCACTAACTTTTGATGAAGTTCCAACTACATAATCAACTTTTTTAACAACGTCATCAAAACTTGATAAAATTTTTGCATTTTTTATTATATCATAAGCATGCATTGAATATTTTATACATTCTTTATCATCTATAGAAAATTTTGGAGAGATGAACCATAAATTATTGAATCCAAAATTTTTCATTATTCTTGCCACTGCTCCTGCATTACCTGCATATTTTGGCTCAACCAGTATTATGGAAAATTCCATTATATGCTAAATATATATACCCATATCGGAGGCGATTGTTCATTTAATCCAGCTTTGTTGTAAGCAACTGCACTTAAATATCTATATCCAATGTCTCCTCCCCATAGCCATTCATAAGGATACATGGTATCTATATCTTCAAGCATTCCATTAACATAGAATGACACATTTTGTATATCTGATTGACTATCATAAGCTATTGCTCTAACAACAATTCTTCCAATTATAACTGTATTGCCCGTAGCAAGAGGTATTAACTGACGACCAAAAATGTATAAGTAGCCAGGTAATGGGCGTTGTATTATAATATATGGCACGCTTTTATCTATCTTTATTTCAGTGCTTTTTGCAATTTCAACATTTCCTTTATCATCAGCACTATAAAATTCGAGGACATGGTCTCCTTCTGAAGATATTATAAATGGAGCATTATATGTCTGCCATGCTCCGCCATCTATTCTATATTTCGTATATGCTATTGCATCTCCTTCAGGGTCAGTTGCAGTCAGAGAAACATTAACGCTTGTGATATACCATCCATTTTTTCCATTGGGTGAAGAAGGGCTAATAAAGCAAGTAGTTGTTGGAGGATTGTTTGCTTGAGTTATAATAACAGTTAATGAAATTGACCATCCACTTTCCGCATTGTTTATATCTTTTGCCTTTGCTTTTACGTAATATGTGCCTGCAGAAGTCCATGAATGAGATGCACTTCCCGCACCTCCAGAAGAATATGGACCAATCCATCCGCTATTGCTCGAATCACCCCAATCAAAGAAGTAATATATATTATCACCATCTGGGTCAGTTGTGGAAGTTGAATATGTATATGATATTCCAGTTTTTCCAGATGATGGACCTGATGGTTTACTTGGTGCATCTGGTGGATTGTTAGAAGAAGTTATTACAAAATGATGAATGCCACTCCTTATTGCATTTCCGAGGGAATCTTTTGCATATATGGTAAAGTTATAAGTTCCTACAATTGTATAAACCTCCTCTCTATAATATGTTGTACATAGCTTATAATGCATGGTGAAGTTTGAAAAAGAGCCATCTGGATATCTCACTTCCAAATATACGCCATCTACACCTGTATCATCAGTAACAGTGCAACTTACATTGACTTTTCCTCCAGGAACTTGGGAAGGAGGACTTGCCGTAATATTCGATATAGAAGGTGGGCTATCATCTACAATATATGTTTTATTATTGACAGCTTCTTCATTTCCTAATTTATCATCACTATAATATTCAACATAATTTGTCCCTTCCTTATTTAAATAAAATGCTCCTGCATAAATATAAAAATTGTTTCCCTTGCCTACTCCAGTGCCAGGCAGAGGATGCCACGAACCATTCCATATACGATAATAAGTTGCATTTAAGCCGGAAGTTGCATCTATTGCAGAAAGGACTATTGATGAAGAAGATTTTATATGATTTCCCTCTGATGGCGATGCTGATATGCTTGTTGCTGGAGGTGTTGTATCTACACCAGCATTTTCATCTGCTGTTGTCTTGCTTTCTTCATTACTTGCATTATCACTTGCTATTGAATAAAATTCATAATAGCCATCCCCATCTGGAGCATTAAAATTCCACTGCCATGGAGAAGAAGAATCTGTGGCGAAGACATGCCATGAACCCCATGAAGAGTTATCACTACTATATCTATAATGGAGTGTTACGCTATTTAATCCAGATAAAGAATCTGAAGCAGAAGCAGTTATCACAATTGGTAAGGAGGTATACCAGTATGCCATTCCATCTATACTTGACGTTGGAGGTGTAGAATCATAGGCTGCACTTTCATCATAAACTGGAGGCCATGGTTCATTATTTCCAGCATCATCTGTAGCTATTGTAAAGAATCTGTAATAGCCATCCCCATCTGAAAAATTAAAATTCCACTGCCACGGCGCCGCATTATCTATTGAAAAATCATTCCATGAGCTCCATGTTGAATTATCTGGTGAATATCGGTATTTAAGTTTCACACTTGCTACATGATAATTATCGCTCGCTGTCGCATTTACACTTGCATTTGCATTATACCAATATTTTGGCAGTGAATTTACAGAACTATTTGGCGCCGTCGTATCCTGCAAAGTGAAATTATGCGCTGATGATGACGACCATCCAGTAGCATTTTCAGCTTTTACTGTATAATTATATTTTCCCAGTGGATTGGGATAAGCATAGGTGTTGTTATAATACCATGTATTTGTTGAAGCAATATTTGTCATTGAATAATTTCCCATTAAAGTTGCGTTTGGATAATAAATTTCAACATACGCTTGTGTGGCATTTGTTATATCTGCTGTTATATTATTATAACCAGGAACTTCTACGGGATCTGGAGAATCACTAACACTATTTATGCTCGGCTGGGCTGTGGTATAAATCCATATTAAGGATAAAGATGCCACAATTCCAATGATAAATAAGATTTTCTTTTTCATGAGAATATAACAATATCAATATTATAATTTTTTGGTAAGCTCTTTTTATCAATAACTTTTTGCAAGCCTTAGCCATTTTGTTGCTTTTTCCCCGCAGATGGGGCATTTTGCATTCTTTATATTATTTTTTTCTAATGGCACACCAAGGCTTTTCATATCAAGCTTTTCTTCAATCTTCTGGCTGCATTCCTCATATCACGACCATGGAATTTCTCCAATTCCTCGAGTATAATCAAGTTAATTTATATTGCA
>JAGGSX010000036.1 GCA_021158865.1 Thermoplasmata archaeon | reverse complement strand
AAAATGTAACGATAAACATTGCATTGTATAAATGCGATGTGACAACAAATCCATACACGATATTCTGCTTCAGGTATGCATGGCATGAAAATGGAAAATGGTATATTTTTAACATAACGGAAATAGGAAAGGAGAAGGTTATGAAAGCATTGAGCAATGAAAATTTTGATGTTTTTATAGTTGGAGCAAGTGCCAAATCATATTTGATGGATAGCTTCAATGAGAGATGGCGACAAGCTGTCAAAAAATTTGTTTGGAATGGCGGCGGCTACATTGGGATATGCGGCGGGGCAAATTTGGCGAGTATGGGCTATATGCAACCAAAATCGCCATTTCAAAGATATATAAATAGAGGGGTGCTTGGGATAGCAAGCGTGTATATAAACGATGATTTTGATGGAGAATGGCAGTATTTGTTGAAGGTGAACTATGATAATTATTCGGGGCAAATAGGAGTAAAAACAAAAATTGTTGAAGGAGATATTTTCAAAGACTATGACAAAAAATTTTTGAATATTTCATATGGAGGAGGACCATCTTTTTATTTGAATAACGATGTCAAACCACTGCTTATATATGATGAAGAGCCAATGTATACGAAACCCATTCATTACTGGATTCCTGCCCCAAATGGATGGAAAATATGGAAAAATGTTACAACGGACATAAAAGGGCAGGCTGCTGCCATCGAAACAAATTATGGAAAAGGAAAAATTTTCCTTTTTGGACCCCATCCAGAAGAATATTTCATGGAAAATGGGAGCATTGTAGAGCATTTCGGAAAATCTGCATGGGGAAGATGGAGATATGTTTATTCCTATGTTGGCGGGCATTGGACGCAGTTAAGCCAGAACTGGTGGATTTTGCGGCGAGCTGTTGCCATAGCAGCTGCCATCAATGGTTTGCCACCTTTATCAAGGCTTGCTGCGATCATATCGCATCCTGATGAAATGATAAAGGGCGTTTATATAAACAATAGAGCTATTGACATTCCGTTTTTAAACAAAATTGCTGAAATTATGGGGAGAGACATAATCATAGGAAATTTTACCACCATTGTTTATACTGTAGATGGAACAAAAGCGGAATTTTACATTGATGGAAAGCTGTGCAACACAACTACGGAGATAAAAGAATTTTCCATAGACAATTTCAGATACAAAGCTTTTACATGGAAGCTGCACTGCAGCAATGGCTTTCACACCCTCAAAGTTATTGTATATGATAAAGATGGAAACTATGCATGGGATGAAAGAAAGCTGCTTGTCATAGCATAAAATTAAAAATACTGCATGCATTACAAACATGATTGAAAGGCAGGAAATATGGGAAATTTTGGATGAATATGATTATAATGATATTAAGATAGCTGCCATAGCTTCTCATTCTGCCTTGGATACATTTGATGGAGCTAAAGAGGAGGGATTTAAAACAATAGCAATATGCCAGCGTGGCAGAGAAAAAACTTATGCCAAATATTTTGCTACAAGAAAGGTGGGAAGCAATTTCATAGGAATGGTTGATGAAGCATGGATATTTGAAAAATTCAATGAAATTTTGAAAGAAGAGCAGCAAAAAAAATTGCGTAGCGAGAATGTAATATTTATTCCAAATCGTTCTTTTACATCTTATTGTAGCCTCGATTCCATAGAAAATGATTTCATGGTGCCAATGTTTGGCTCTCGCAACATGCTCAGGAGCGAGGAAAGAGGCGAAAAGCATGACTATTACTGGTTGTTAGAAAAAGAAGGATTGCCATTTCCAGAAAAAATTAATGAGCCAGAAGAAATAAATGAGCTTGTTATAGTAAAACTTCATCATGCTGTTAAAAAACTTGAGCGTGGCTTTTTTACTGCCTCTTCATATAAAGAATATAAAGAAAAATCTGAAAAATTGATTAAGCAGGGAGTGATAACAGAAGAAGATTTAAAAAATGCAAGGATGGAAAGATATATCATTGGACCTGTTTTCAATCTTGATTTTTTCTACTCCCCCATATTAAAGCAAATTGAATTGTTGGGCATTGACTGGCGTTTTGAAACAAGTTTGGATGGGCATGTTCGCCTTCCAGCTGACCAACAGCTAAGCCTGCCAGAAAAACAGAAAATACCAGAATATACAGTATGCGGGCATAATATGGCAACCCTGCGTGAATCTCTCCTTGAAAAGGCATTCAAACTTGCAGAAAAATTTGCTCAGGCAACAGAAAAGCACTATGGCTATAAAATAATTGGACCATTCTGCCTTCAAACTTGCGTCGACAAAGATTTAAATTTTTATATATATGACGTGGCCCCCCGTATCGGCGGCGGCACAAACGTGCACATGTTTGTTGGTCATCCTTATGGAAATTCTTTATGGCGGGCGAGAATGTCAACAGGGAGGAGAATAGCTTTAGAGATAAGAATGGCTTTAGAAGAAGGAAAGATAAAAGAAGTTGTAAGTTGATGAGAAAATGAGAAAAGTAAGAATTGCTCTCGGTTCAAATGATGGTAAAAATGTTGTTGCAAACCATATGGGAACGGCAAAAAAATTTTATATATACGACCTTTTTGAAGATGGTAGTTTTATTTTGATAGGAGCAAGAGAAAATACTTCTCCGGATGAAGAGGGACATGGCCTTATTGAGAAATTGAAAGTGGCCATGAATATTTTTAAAGATGCTGACATTGTTTTAAGCAGGATGGCAAGCCCAAATTTTGTGAATATGAGAAATAAAACTAAGTTTCAGCCTGTTGTAGTAAAAGTTGAAACAATTTCAGATTCTATTAAAGAATTGAGTAAATATTTTGAAGAAATTTATAACCTTGTTGAAAGAAGAAAGAAAGGTGAAAGACCAAAAGAAATGCCCATAATCGGAAAAAAATTGTAAAAATTATGAAGGCGGGAATGCGGGCGCCGGGATTTCCAAGCATGCTTGCGAGAAAATGTTGCACTGCAAGACATGCATTTGAACCCGGGCAACAAGCTTTTCCCCTGCCCCATCTCAATGCTTTGCATAACAGGGCATTGATGGGAAGCTTGCGTCATAACCCCTAGACCACGCCCGCATTTGCAATACATAAATAGTAAATGATATATGAGCATTATCATAAAATTGAGCTAAAAATAAGTTGGCGAAAAATAACAAATGTATCCAATCGATAAATTTATCTTCCTTCAAAAATGTTCAGCAATTTGAGGAACTCAAGTATTTAATATGGGAAGCAATAGGTTCAGATGGTTATATAGATGAACAAGGAATTGTATATACCTATGATAACACAACAATTGGAGAAAGAATGAAAAGCATGGACTTTAAAGGAGATGATGCTTACTATATATATTATGAAGAGAGATGCGAAATAAAAGGGAAGGAAATTTACGCAAGTTTTTTCTTTATTTTTTCAATTTCTTTTTCAATATGCTCAATTTTTAGCATCAACTCATTTCTTGAAATTATTGCCATGCTGTATCTTTTTAAATCTTTAAATGAAAGTGGACGAGAAGGAAGAACACCTTTTTTAGAAAGTTTTGCCAATTTTTCTCCAAATTTTTTCTCACTTATTTTAAGGCTATTTAAAACATCTTCTATTTTATCATATTTTGCAATTTCTTTAAAAAATTTTAAATCACTTTTTTCAAGCCATGAATATGGAGCGAGACCATACTCTTCCATAACTTCTTCCATGCAGTTCTTGACTATTGCTTCCAGTTCTTCTGGTTCCAATAAAAGGTGATATTCACTGAACTCCATTATATCCACATTTAATTTTCTTGCAGCTTCTTTATTTGCTTCATCTATTTTCTTGCATATCAATAATGGCTTATATCCTGCAAGCTTTGCATTTGCATATACCTGTCTTATTGATGAAGAATTTGCCTTTCCAGATTTAACCTCAATGGCATATTTATTTCCATTTTTTTCAGCAACTATATCAATTTCTGCTAAGCTCTCGCCTTTAGAAATTATTTTATAATTGGTTGCAAGAATTTTATATCCTTTGCTTTCAAGCATTCTCCTCGCTATTCTTTCAGCTGAGATTCCTCTTCTCTTCGTTTTTTACCACCTTTCTTTTTCTTTTTCCATGCTTCAAGAGTTTCTTCTACCTCCTCAATAGAGATAAGTTTCATCATAATTAAACGTAACATAAATAAATAATTTATTTTTTTAGTGCATCTATTATTTTACATGCAACTGGATAAACTTCCTGCATGCTGTAGCCTTTATTCATCTCCATAAATTTATTTACAACTTTTTTTACGTTTGGATTGTCCATTTCTTCAATAATTTTTATTATCTCTTTTTCAATATCTGCCTCTCTTTTTGTCTTGTTTATGTAGCTAACTATTTCTTTTGAAACAGCAATTATTTCCATTATAGAAAGCAAAAGAACAAATGAAGATGCAATTATGATTGTCTCTTCTCCTCTCGTTAATGAATAATAAAATATTTCAGCATCTATTATAAGAACTATGAATGGAAGCAACAGGATAAGTTTCTCAATTACATTCGCTTTGATGAAATCTTTTGCCCATTCTCTAATGAATCGATGCCTCACACAGGTAAATTAAATACAATTTATAAATGCTCACAAATTTAATGATAATGTATGAATTGCCAACAGAAGAAGAAATAAGAAATGCTATATACAAGGCTTTGAAAAAGAAAAAAAGTTTTCCTTCTCTCGTAGAATTGAGAAAAAATGTAATAAAGGAACTAAAAAAATTAAATGAAAAGTATACAGTCAGCATGCGCAGGGTTAGAATAATTGCTGCCCGCTCAGGTTTTGTGAAATTGGACATAAAAACAAAAGCAAGCGATAAAAAATTAAAATATTGCCCTGTGTGCGGCGGGCGGCTGGAAAAAATAAAGAATTATTCTTTGCTCGGAGAAGAGGTTGTCGTTGGCTATAAATGCAAGTTTTGTCAATATAAAAGTGGTTCAAAAAAAGAACTGCCAGTAAGATATTCATTCCATTTTATAAGATAGCGGAATATGAAGAAGTGGTGCTGCTAATTTTGGCATTACAGGGGCGCTGCAAGGCTGTTGTAAATCTCTTATTTTCCATTACCCATAAAAATAAGCTACAAAAATTTTTTAAATCATCTTTACCCCCTCCACACTTATAAATAATTTAGAAGATATAAATCATGAAAAACTTAAATAAAAATTATCCTTGGGAGGTATTCCTCGAAATGAGGGATATCTCCTATTTAAAATTTTATTAAATTTAACAATCTGTTTTGT
>JAGGSX010000172.1 GCA_021158865.1 Thermoplasmata archaeon | reverse complement strand
CCTGACTTTGTTATTGAGCAAGGCAATGGATTCTTTGTTTCAGTAAGTCAGCAAAGCCAGTGGCATGGAAGCTAAATTTTTAGCTTTTCTATTATTTTATTCTTTAGCTCATCTATTCCTTCCCCAGTTTTGCATGATATTTTCATATAATTGGTTTTTCCCCCACTAACATCTATCTTATTTTCAACAACAATTACATCTGCTTTAAAATTTTTTTTAATCTCCTGTAACAATTTTTCCTGGCTTTCAATTGGATAGCCAATATATGATGCATCAATGAGAAAAACTATGACATCTGGTAAATAACGGAGGGCAGCAATACCCTGCTTTTCTATATCATTCCTTTCTGTATATTCCCTATCGAGCAAACCAGGCGCCTCCGCCACCTGCACCTTGATTTTATCATACTTCTTTTCTATATAGAAATGCCCCACAACAAGCCCTTTTGTTGTAAAAGGGTATGGTGCTATCTCAGGCGTGGCTGAAGATAGTATTTTCAGAAGGGATGATTTTCCAACGTTTGGATAACCAGCTATTATAACCGTTGGTAAATTAACATCTATAAACTGAACATCTTGAATTTTATTTTTTGCATCTTCTAAAAATTTTAGTGCATCGTCTATTTCATATATCACAGATGAAATCCTTCCATAGACCATGCGGATTATTTTTTTATAATCTTTGCTCTTTTTTGCTTCTTTTATCCCTCTCCTCGCTATATCATTTACTTTCTTATCTGCCCACTCGAGTGAAGAAATCGCTCTATCCAATTTATACATCCCTATCAATATATCAAATAATTCATTATAAAATGGATGAATGTTATATATATCAGGAAAAGCTCTTACATATTTTTTTAAGCTATTACTGATTATATTCCTTACAGTAGATATTTTATCTATTGTCTTCTTTTTTTTGTCTCTATTTCTTATTTTTCTTGCTCTGCTGAATGCTTTATCTATCAACTCCTGAGCATACATTATTTTTGATATTTTAACCACAATTTAAAAGCATAATGGGTATAAAAAACTTGGAAAAATTTATGATATGCTTTTAATTCAATATATGGTGCAAAAATGAATGAAGGATTTATATTATCTAATAAAATAAGGAAGGCAATATTTATTGAAATTGCTTCAGGTGAAAAAAGAATAGAAAGAATTGCAAAAAAACAGCATTTAATAAAAAGAGTTGCAAAGAATGCAGCTGAAGAGCTAAAAAATCATGGAATAATCGAAGAAATGGAAGATGGATACAAACTTACTGAAGAAGGAGCAAAACTTTATGCAAAAATGAAAGGAAGCGATGAACTCTAAATGAAAGGAAAAGTTGTTTCTGGGAGGAAGGAAGGAGCGTTTTTCACTTCTATTTATGAATATAGAGAGCAATTTAAGGAAAAACTCGGTATCTCTCCTTTCCCTGGCACATTAAATTTTATTTCAGATGTTGACCTAAACGGGATAGAGGGCATAATAATAAATGGATTTGTAAAAAATAACATTTCATACGGTTCTGTCACATCTTTTCCTATAAAAATTGGCAAAATGGAGGGCGTAATTTTAATACCAGATAAAAGGCATCATAATCATTTAGAAATTATCTCTGAATACAATTTGAGGAAGGAATTGAATCTGAAGGATGGGGATGAAATAAAAATAAAATTTGTTCCATTTATAAAGAGAAGGAGAAAATATATTTTAAAATGCGAGGAAGGTTATAAAAGAAAAGCAAAAATAAAGATATATTATGATAGCCCGTTAATAAAAAACCCCCTCATGGAATCATGCAATGAAGGACAGGGATGCAAAATAATACCATCTCGTATGGTTGCATCGATGATTTTTGAAAAGAATATAAAAAAAAGTTATGAAAGATTCATTAAATGGGTAAAGGAAAGATATTCAATACTCTCTCCTCCAATTTTAATTGAATACAATCAATTGAAAGAATGGCAGATTGAAATTAAATTGAATAATTGTTAATCATTTTCCAAGCGTTTCATCAAGAAAAGTTCCAAGCACACCACTTCTTCCAGATGTTTGCTGTCTTGGTAAAAATGGTGCCAATGCAGATGCAAGATTGTGGAGAGTCATTGACTGTATTATAATCTTCCCTGGTCCTTCTAAAGTTGTTAAAAATAGTCCCTCGCCGCCAAAAAATATTGTCTTTATACCTTTTACACGTTCTATACTATAACCAACGCTTCCTTCCCATCCAACAACACTTCCTGTATCAACTTTTATGCTCTCTCCTTCTTTAAGTTCCATTTCAGCAAAATCTCCACACGCATGAATAAATGCTAAGCCATTTCCACTGATTTTTTCGAGTATAAATCCTTCTCCACCAAAAAATATTGAGCCAAGTCTTTTTTGAAATGCAACAGATAAATCAACACCATCTTCAGCACACAAAAATGCATCTTTCTGAACGATAAATTCTTTGCCATTTTCAATTTTTATATCTTTTATTTTTCCTGGGGCATTTCCAGCAAATCCAACAAAGCCATTCCCATGCATTGAACTGAATTCTGTCATGAAAAACGTTTCCCCCATGAATTTTCTTCCTATGGATTTCAATACGCCGCCCCTCGCCTTTGCTTCCATTTTCATATTTGAACTCATATAGACCATTGAGCCTGCCTCTCCATACACTTTTTCTCCTTCCCCAAGCTCAAGCCTTACGATTTGCAGATTATCTCCAATTATTTCGTATTTCATTTTATCTCGTAATAATCTTCTCCCGCAATATAAATTTTTTTGAATTATTGTTCTTTAGAACCAAAAAATGATAAAGTTCTTTTCCTGAGCCCTTTTTCTTTTGAAGAAAGGGCTCAAAAAGTGCTTCATCCCCAAAAAGAACTGATGCATTTTTCCGCCAGCGCTTTTTCTAAAAGGGCTGAAGAAAGGGCTCAGCCCATTTCTTCCCACAGCCTGCTATTCCATGCATCATATAATTTTTCTTTTTCCAAATCAATATATTTTTTTCTATCATATATTAAAAGCTTATCACCTTCAACCACTCCAATTTTATGTAACAAAATGTCATGAAATATTTCTTTAAATTTATCTTCCTTACTTCTTTCAATTTCAACAATCCATCTTGTATTGCTTTCTGAAAATAATTTGAAATCTGTTCTCAGATTGCCAATTGAATCAACATCAATTTTTGCTCCTTTGCCCCCTATTACCATCTCCGCCAATGCTATTGCCAATCCCCCATTTGAAATGTCGTGGGATGAGATAATGATACCATTTTCTATTGATTTTATCATCGCATCCATGCTTTTTTTAAGAACGCTAACGTTTGTTCTTGGAACAAAACCCCATTTTATATTCATAGCTCTATAATATTCACTTCCTCCCATCTCCCTTTTTGTTTCTCCAATAAGATAAATCGGATTTCCTTCTTTTTTGAAATTTGCTGTCGAAACTTTTCTTACATCATTTACAATGCCTATTGCCAT
Organism: Thermoplasmata archaeon; assembly: GCA_021158865.1. Lineage (GTDB taxonomy): Archaea > Thermoplasmatota > E2 > UBA202 > JdFR-43 > JAGGXW01. The sequence goes on along the minus strand of JAGGSX010000172.1, from coordinate 1,796 downwards.
TATGGTTGGTGTAGGAGGTATTGCCCCAGCATGCCCTTCATTATAGAAGCTTACGTTTCCAGATATGAAGGGGATATTAAGTTTTGAAACCATATCATGCATTGCTTTTGTGCTTTCGTAGAACTCCCCCATCCTTTCTTCTTTTTCTGGATTTCCAAAATTGAGACAATCAAGAAATGAACTTATTCTTGCTCCAACGCTTGTTATATTTCTGCATGCTTCATCAATTGCTGATGCAGTTCCCCAGTATGGACTTATACCCGTATAATATGGATTTATATCCGATGCTATTGCAATGCCTTTAAAAGATTCTCTTATTGGCTTTATTATGGCTGCATCGCTATGAGTTTGCATTTCTAAGCCGTGTAAAGCTTTCAAAACAGTTGCTCCTTTAACTTCATAATCATACTGCCTTATAACCCATTCCCTGCTCGAAACATTCAATGATGAAAGAATTTTAATTAAAATTTTTTGCATATCAGGCATATCAAAATCTTTTTCATATTCCATTGCTTCTTTCTTCTTCCATTTCCTTTCATATTCAATTTCAGAGGTCTGAAAATCAAGTTCAACATCTCCTACAATTTGTCCTTTATAATAAACCCTTATGTAAGGTTCTTCTATAACCTTTCCAATAACAACAGCTTCAACATCCCATGAAGAAAAAATGTCCAAAACAGCATCAACATTGCTTTCCCTGACAGAAAGAAGCATTCTTTCCTGTGATTCTGAAATCCATATTTCCCATGGCTCCATATTTTCCTCTCTCAAAGGAATTTTATCCAGCCATATCTCCGCCCCTTTTCCGCCCGCATGCGGCATCTCGCTTGCTGCGCATGAAAGCCCGCCGCCACCCATATCTTTCATACCTTCTATATAGCCTTTTTCATTGCATTCCAAAACGGCATGTATGAGAGGCTCTTTTGTTATTGGGTCACCAAGCTGGACAGCAGTCATGGATTTTTCTTCTGATTCTTCTCTAAGCTCTTCTGATGCAAAAGTTACGCCATGGATTCCATCCCTCCCTGTTTTTCCACCTGCATATATTAAAAACTCTCCTGAATTTTTTACCCTGCTTCTAATAAGTTTATCTTTTTCCACTATTCCAATACATCCAACATTCACAAGACAATTTCCTGTATAGCCGGGATGAAAATAAAGGCTCCCTGCAACTGTTGGAATTCCAACTCTATTTCCATAATCACCTATTCCTTCAACAACTCTCTTGAATATGTATCGGGGATGTTTTGTCCCTTTGGGAAGTTTTTCATAAGGAAAGTCCAGATTTCCAAAGAAAAGAGGGTCAATCAAAGCTATTGGTTTTGCTCCCATGCAAAGAACATCTCTTATTATTCCCCCTATGCCTGTGGCAGCTCCTCCGTAGGGTTCAATTGCAGAAGGATGATTGTGGCTTTCTAAAGCTGCAACATAATAATGGTTTTCATCAAATTCAACAACACCTGCATCTTCTCTCGCAACAATTTTATCCTTTCCTATTCCATATAAAAATTTTTTTAACAATGGTTTTGATGATTTATATCCACAATGCTCACTCCATGCATGTGCTATTGCTTGCAATTCTAAGTCAGTTGGCAATCTTTTACAACTTTTAAAATAATCTTTTATTTTATTCATTTCATATAAATTCAATGCCAAGCCCATTGTTTTGCTTATTTCTATAAGCTCATCATCTGTAGCAGAAAAAATATCAATTCTATAAACATAACCATCTTTTTGAAGCAAATTTTCAATCATTTTCCATCTTCAATATTTCAATATTATAACAATTTATTACT
>JAGGSX010000074.1 GCA_021158865.1 Thermoplasmata archaeon | reverse complement strand
TTCTGCAAATTTAAAATTGTATAAAAAAGTTGGAAGATATTTATGGGTTGATTCTTATCCAAGATATCTGGAAGATGTTATGGATATCATAATATCGGGAGTTGAAAGGATAACTATAAGAGACATGAATGAAGAGCAACTTAAAGAAGTGAAGGATATATCAGAAAAAGATATTTTTCTTTCTGGAAAGAATGCGGATGAAATGGCAAAATTTGTTGCAAAGTATAAATTCAATGGCATTGTTTTATCAGAAGAGCAAGAAATATCAGATGAATTACAAACATGGAAAATTTACATGAGCGAGGAAAACATAAGGAGGATAAAATGAGTCTGGAAAAATTGATTGCATTTTTGTTTCAAACGAGCGGGAAGGAAAAGCTAACAGAAAAAGAAATTTACATGATTCTATCTTTCAAATTGGGGTGGCTCACGCCGGCGCAGGGCAGACTGGCAATTCAGAAGGCTATTGAAAAAAATCTTATAAAAAAAGATGGTGATAATGTCATCCCAAATTTTGATTACAAAAGTGTTGACATTCCTTTTGAATTTAGATATGATGAAAAAATGCTTGAAATGGAAGAAAATTTGTTGGAAAAATTGATAAATAGGATTGTTATGGAAGGGAATATAGGAGAAAAGAGAATAAGGAAAGAAATTGATGAGGAAGCAAAAAAATTGTGTGTTTATCCAGAAGTTGCTGCCTTGCTTATTGGAAAAAAATATGGAGTTAGGATAGATGATTTAATCAATGAGATAAAAGAATTTGTAAGAAACAAAGAATTGAAATGATTAACTTTTTATATGATAAATGCTGATTGTATAAATATGAATTCAAATATCAAATGGTTTGCATTGGCAATTTTAATTCTTCTCATATTTTCAGGATGCATTAAAAAAGAAAAGGGCTTGGATGTTATAATCAAATTTAAAGAATTCCCTGAAAAATATACCTGCATGGGAGAAAACATTTCTCCAGAAATAAGAATCGAAGGAATAAATGAAAGCGTTAAATCAATAGCAATAATACTCGATGACACAGATACTCCTTCAGGAAAGTTTACACACTGGCTTATATGGAATATCGAACCAACAGAAATTATACCAGAAGGAATACCAAAAGAGAGAAAAGTAAAAGAGCTGATAAATGCGATACAAGGAGAAAATGATTTTGGGAAAATTGGCTACGATGGACCCTGCCCACCTGCTGGTTTGCATCATTATCATTTTAGGGTTTATGGGCTTGATACCATGCTGGATTTGAAGAGTGGGAATAGAAAAGCTCTTGAAAATGCAATGGAGGGACATATAATCCAATATGGAGAAGTTACCGCCACTTATAAAAGATGATTTTATAAACTTATTTCTATTTCTGGCTATGCAAGACATGGCAGAATATGCATTGAATATATCAAAAGCAGATTATACTGAAATAAGGATAGAAAAAGTTTTTGAGCAAGGCATAGCTTTTGTGAACGGTGAATTCAAAGGAATAGAAAGCAATGAAAGAAAAGGTTTTTCAATAAGGATAATAAAAGACAATGCCATGGGATTTTATTTCTCAAATGATTTTAGAAAGGCAAAGATAAAAGAAGGAATAGAAAAAGCAATTAAAATGGCTGTTACGAGAAAAAGACATAAAATTAATTTAAGCGAAGAAAAAATGGAAGAAGGGGAAGACATTGTAAAAGGAAAGGAAGAAAGCATTGATAAAAAAATTGATTATTTAAAGGATATAGATAAAATTGCTTCGGGTTATTCAAGAAGCATTTTTTATAATGATGAATTGATGGAAAAATATTATGCAAATTCTGAAGGGGCAAGAATTTATTCAAAATTGCCTCGCATTTCTCTGCATTATTTAATCACAGTTTCAAATGGAAGAGTTGAACAAATGAGCCGTGAGTTTGGAAATTCTGGAGGATGGGAAATGGTTAAAGAATGGAATGTTGTAGAACATATAAAACATGACATAAATTTTCTAAAAAAGTTGATAAAAGAAGGGAAAAAAGCTCCAAGAAAAGGAAGCGTTATTTTAAGTCCATATATAACAGGGCTCATAGCCCATGAGAGCTGTGGTCATCCTTTTGAAGCAGACCGCATAATGGGGCGGGAGGCGGCGCAGGCTGGTAAATCTTTTGTTAAGCCTTCTTTTATAGGAAAAAAATATGCAGATGAAAATGTGAGCATAGTTGATGACCCAACAATAAAAAAAAGCTACGGCTACTATAAGTATGACGATGAAGGTGTTAAAGCGAGGAGAAGATATCTAATCAAAAATGGAATTGTAAATGAATTTTTGCATAATAGAGAAACAGCTTATGAGATGGGTGTAAAAAGTAATTCAGCGGCAAGAGCATCTTATGGAAAAGAGCCAATAGTCAGAATGGCAAATACATATTTCATGCCCGGCAGTTATACTTTAGAAGAAATGATTGAGGATATAAAAGAAGGCGTATATATGAAAACTTATGTTGAGTGGAATATAGATGATAGAAGATACAATCAAAAATATGTTGGAGAGGAAGCATATATAATAAAAAATGGCGAAATAAATGGTATAGCATATCATCCTGTTATAGAAATTACCACACCAAAATTGTATAATAGCATAGATGCAGTTGGAAATGAGTTGAAATTTTATCCAGCAACATGTGGAAAAGGAGACCCGATGCAGGGCATACCTGTGACAACAGGAGGGGTTAATTTAAGATTGAGAGAGGCGAGAATAAAATGATAGAATATGCATTGAAAATCATAATGAAAAATGGAATGGAAGGAATTGTAAAAGAAGATAATATAAAAAATAAGCAGGTTAGATTTTATAATGGAAGAATAGGGATAATAAAGGAATGGGATGATAAAACCATGAATATTTTTATGGCTAAAGGAAGCAAAACTGTAAGCATTGAATTGGACAACCCAAGCAAAAGGAAAATAGAGGAAACAATTGAAAAGAATAAAAAATTAATGAAATTGCTTTCTTCATCAGAATTTTATGGTATTGAGAAAAATAAAAAATATAAAAATAATAAAATTTTTGATAAAGATGTTTTAAAAAATGAAAAGATGATTTCAATTGCAGAAGAATCAATAAATTATGGGGGGAAAGCTGGAATAGTTTTTTCTTCAATAAATAAAACAATTATAGCAAATACAAATGGAATTATGGAAAAAGATAAAAATAGCCTCTGCTATTTATCTGTAAGAAGCTTTTATAAAAATTCATCATGTCATGAAGTGAGTTGTTCAAGAAGTATAAAAAATGTTGATGCTGGCGTAACATCAGTTGCTCATGAAATGGCTAAAAAGGGAATAAAAGCTAAAAAAGGGAAAGAAGGCAGATATAATGTAATTTTTTCTCCACTTGCATTTGCAAATCTGATTTCAAATGTTGCCACTTTTTATTCAGCTTTTTATGTAGATGCCGGTTATTCATTCCTGACTGAAAAAATTGGAGAGAAAGTTGCAAGCGAGAAGATAAGCATTTATGATAGTGGAATTGCTGAAGATGGGATGGCATCATCAAAATTTGATGATGAAGGCATAGCCACACAAAAAACTACGATAATAAAAAATGGAATATTAAAAAATTATATCCATAATTCCACAACTGCGCATAAGTATAAAACAAGAAGCACAGGAAATGCTGGCATTGTAGCGCCGCAGCCATGGAATACAATTGTTTTGCATGGCAATAGCAATTTTGATGAAATGGTTGATGAAATTAAAGAAGGCATATTGATAACGAATTTATGGTATACCCGCTTCCATAATTACAGGGCTGGGGATTTTTCAAGTGTTGCAAGAGATGTTGCATTTTATATAAAAAATGGAGAGATGATACCAATTAAAAATATAAGAGTTAGTGACAATATGGAGAGAATTTTAAAAAATGTTGAAATGCTTTCAAAAGAAACGAAGCAAATTTTCTGGTGGGAAGTGGAAAATCCGGTCTTTACACCTTATGCGATGGTAAGAGATGTAAGAATAACAACGTCATAGATATTGGCATTTCAAAAATAAACATTCTTGCAAATGTGAGCAATTTATATATAGGTAAAGACTACAAAAACATGAAAAAAGCAAATAATTTTACAAGCCAGGATTTGAAAAATGTTGGTATAGAAGTGGAGGTTCCAGAAGGTTATGTTGAGTTGGAAAAAGAAGCTGTCAATGCCATTCTTGATGTTTTATCAAAATACCCAAAAGCAAAAAAGATGTTTGAAATGTTAGTTCAAGATGATGAAGTTAGAGCAGATTGGGATATTGCAAATTTCATCGCAGTAAAAAAATTGCATTACAATGACCATGGAGAAATTCATGCAAAAATTGTGGCCGCAAATGCTTTAAAGATGTATCAACTTTTGATTGAACAGGGGATAAATCCAGATTTTGTTGAATACGGCGGCGGCGATTATGATGATGAAGCATTGATATTACTTTCCAGTGCTCTTCTGCATGATATTGGTAATCAAATATATAGAGGAAATCATCCATTGCATAGTAGCTATTTGGCTTTGCCAGTGCTTCAAAGACTCCTACCAGAGATTTACGATGACATGGAAAAAATGGTTGAGATAAGGGGTTTCATATTGAATGCAATTTATGCCCATGATGCGGACATTCCTGATATAACAATGGAATCTGCCTTGGTTGGAATAGCAGATGCAACAGATATGACTAAGGGGCGTGGAAGAATGGCATTTGATTTAGGAAGCACAAGCATTCATGTCATTTCAGCTTTATCAATAGATAGGGTTATCATAGCAAAAGGTAAGGAAAAGCCAATAGAAATCATAGTTGAAATGTCAAATTCATCCGGCATATTCCAAGTTGAAGAAACCCTTGGCAAAAAAATATTTGGGAGTCCTATAGAACCTTATATAGATATAACCGCAAAGCTCACACCTCAGGAAGTGAATTATGATAAAAGGATAGTGAGAATGATAAAGTTAAAAGGAAGGAAATTTACAACTGGAGAATGAGCCGGGCCAAACTATTCTTCATCCAAATAACATTGAAGAGCAAAAAAATTTAATAGAAGCACAAGCATTCATGGAATTAAGTAAATAAGTATTATTTGAAATGGCTAAGAATGTTGAAATTAATCGAAATAAATATATAGCAAAATTTACTATAACTTTGGAAGGGTAGGCTGGTAGTATAGCATCCCATCCCCTCCCAAAGATGCTGATTTTTTGCCTATCCTTCCACATCCCCCTCAGTAATGTTTTTTAATGCATTCACTTTTTATACCTATGAAAAAATTGATTGCATTGGTAATGGCTTTTTCATTTTTGGTTGGTAATTATGCAATGATTGCAGGAGAAAAAAATGAAAAATTTTCAAATAAAATTTTGAATACAGATGAGCCAAATATTTTATATGGAAAATATGCAAATATTGTTGAGAATTCACCATA
>JAGGSX010000213.1 GCA_021158865.1 Thermoplasmata archaeon | reverse complement strand
TGTTTTGATAATGCGAAATATCTAATTCCAAAACTCTATTTCAGTAAGCATATCCTTTATTTTTCGGGACATTTCATCTATTATATTTTCTTCCATTTTCCCCTCCCTCTTTTCAATAAATAAAAAACATATTATAACATTTTCTAAATTTTTTGTAAAGGAATAAATGTCATTGCACAATTCATTTTGAGGATAAAATGAAATTTGAAATACCCGATGATATCAAAAAGGAGTTAGAAAAAAAAGGAGGGTGGGAAAGCATAAAAGCAAATTTACCTTTGGATAGCATAAAAAAAGTTGAAAAAATAATGAAAGTTCTTGCAGATGAGAAAAGATTGAAAATTCTTTATGGCTTGTCAATTCAAAAAATGTGTGTTTGTATGCTTGCTGATTTGACATCGTGTTCTTATTCTAAATGTTCCTATCATATTTCAAAATTGAAAGAAGAGGGTTTAATAAAATCAATAAAAAAGAGAAATTATGTTGTCTATTCTTTAACAAATTTTGGAAAGAGCATAATAAAGCATTTTGGTAGATATATGCCGTAATATCAAAATGTATTAATACACCCTGCTAATTTTTTAGAAAATGTTTGATGATAAAAGAAGAAAAAAAGATGATGAATTTGACGAAATGATAAGAGAGATGCAGAAGATAATAGAAGAAGTTTTCAAGAATGCCTTCGGTTTTGAAAATATATCTGCAGAAGGTTTTTCTGCAAGATTCTCTCCAGAAGGAGAGATAAAAATAATCGGAAATGAAGAAGGAAATGAAGATATAATAGAAGATGGAAATAAGATATATGTAACAATTGAGATTCATGGCATAGATAAAAAGAAGTTAAGGGTGAAAGCAAAGGGCAAAAAAATCGAGATAATGGCTGGAGATGAAATAAGAATTATAGAATTACCTGTAAAAATAAAGCCAAGGAGCATGAAAAAAACATTTAAAAACGGTGTTTTGGATATTGAATTAGAAAAAATTTAGTCTTTGTTTTTATAGCCATGATAATATTCTTTTACAACATCTCTTGCTTCTTCTCTTTTTTCTTTTAAGTTATCCAAAAATTCTTCCATTAAATCTAAAGCAAGTTTTTTGCACTGTCCGCATGTTTGCTCACCAGCCCTGCATTTTTTATAAATCTCTCCAAGTTCTTTATCATCTTTTATCAGCCCGTAAGTAAATAATTCATAAATCATGCATTTCTCTGGCTTTCCTCCCTGCTTGCGATGCTCTTCAATTGTCACGCCGCCGCCCGTTTTGGCATTCCATATTTTCTTTTTTGCTGTTTTTATATCATCGCTCAAAAATATTGCATAATTTGGTCTGCTGCTCGACATTTTATTTCCATCCAATCCAGTTATGAAACGATGGTAAGTTGAAGATGGTAACAAAAAGCCATAACCTCCAAGTTTTCTTTCTTCCATTGCGAGTTCAAAATCAATTTGCTGTGCGTTGTCTGAATCAATGTATATTGCCTTATAAGCATCGTTCCTTTCATAGCCATATCCATATTTTTTTGCAATGCCTTCTGCTATATCCAGCAATTTATCAACATTTTTGTCAACTTTTATGAAAACTCCTATCCTGTCTTTTTTTATGACACTATATAAACGATGGGCACTTGCAATATCCCTGCAGAACCTTATGTGCGGGTCTTGATCAAATCCAACTGGAACAAGCGTTGGTCTTATCCCACCATATTTATCCAATTGCACATGTAAAATATCTCCAGCCTGTATAAAAGGAGAAAAAACATGAGCCATGTTTGTTGAGCCATTGAATCCATATATTGCATTCACTTGAGATAAATTTGATTTTTTTGCAAGAATATAACCCAAATCTTTCACATCCTCATTTTTTGATTGAAAATATATGTTACACGGTTTTAATCCAAGAGCAATATAATTCAATATGTATTCATTTATTGCAATTTTCTCAGCTTCTTTAAGAGAATAACCTCTTGTGGCATAAGCTTCTATATCAGCAACAGCAATATGAATGTCCGCTCCTATGCTCTGATAATATATGACCTGATCCATGACAATTTTATGACCCAAATGCATTTTTCCAGAGGGCATAAGCCCAGTTAAAATAACCCACGGTTTTTTTTCTTTAATCGATTTTTTTATAACATCAAAGCCACGATGACCAAATACTATACCACGACGGAAAAAAAATGGAGGACTTGGTAAATCTTTCCATACATGCTCATCAAATCTTTCTATGCCGAAATTTTCGAATAGTTTTTCATAATCATATTTCTGTGCTCCCCATGGATCTACTTTTATCATCTTTTATGCATTGCATAGTCATTAATTAATTTTACTTCATGCTTATAAATAAAAATGCATTATCCCATAATGGCAAAAATCACATTTCTCGGAACAGGCGGCGGCAGGTTCGCAACAATCACACAAAAAAGGGCGACTGGCGGGATATATATTGCAGATAAAGCCCTGCTAATGCATGTTGACCCGGGACCAGGAGCTTTAGTAAAAATGCATGAATTTGGAATTGACCCAATGGCCACAAATGTTATATTTGTTTCCCATGCCCATCCTGACCATTATACAGACGCAGAAATTTTAATAGAGGCAATGACAATGGGTGGTCGTCGCCACCGGGGAATGCTTATTGGAAGCGAGAGCATAATAAATGGAATTAAAGATTTCAGAGCAATTTCTTTTTATCATAAGGGGCTTGTTAAAGAAGTAAGAGCTGTAAAGCCGGGAGACAAATTTTACATAAATTACTGGTATGAGATGGAAATAACACCATCTTTGCATTCTGACCCAACAACGGTTGGATTTAAACTGGCATTGGATAATGGCATAATTTCTTATATAAGCGACACTCAATATTTTGAAGGGCTTGCTGACTTTCATAAAGAAGCAAGGCTGATGATTTTATCTGTTACACGTCCTATAGGAATGAAAATACCATTTCATCTATCCACAGAAGATGCAGTAGAAATAGTAAAAAAAGTTAATCCAGAACTTGCAATACTTACTCACATGGGGGTTAAATTCATGAACGTTGCTTCAGAGCAGGCAAACTTTGTATCAGAAGAGACGGGAGTGAATACAATAGCTGCCATGGATGGAATGCGTGTGTATATGGAAGACAAAATAGAGATAAAAAAAGATTGAATACAACATATAAAGGAACTGGCAGAAGTTTGTGATATGGATAATGAAGATTCTTTCATAAGCCTGTATATAAATAATTTTGATGAAAAGTTTATTGAAAGACGAATCAATGAATGTAAGAATGTATTAAAAAATGAAAAAATGCATGAAAATTTTGAAAAAAGTATGGAAATGATATATGAGCATATTAATAAAAACATAAAACATAGAGCAATGTTTGCTTCATATAAAAATAATTTTTTTAAAGAATATGAAATATTGCCATCAGAAAATTTACTTGTTGTTGATTCCTCACCCTATATAAAACCGATGGTAAAAATGATTGATGAATATGATAACTATGGATTGGTTTTAGTCAATAGTCATAAAGCAAAAATATACATTGTTTCTGCGGGGAAAATTGAGGATGAAAAAGATGTATCAAAGACAATAATGGGCAAGCATAAAAAGGGAGGATGGTCTCAGGCGAGGTTTCAAAGGATAAGAAAAGGAGCAATAAATCAATTTTTGAAAGAAACTGCTGAAGATGCAGAAAAAATTTTTTTGAAGGATAAAATAAATAAAATAGTGATTGCGGGGCCAGGTGAGGCAAAAACATGGTTTAAAGAGCGTTTGCCCAAGGATATGAAAAGCAAAATTGCAGATATAATTGATGAAAGTTTCCATGAAATGGAATTTGAAATAATTTCTGATGCAGGTAAGGCAATAAAAAAAGATGAAGAAGCAGAGAAAGAAGAAATTATAGATGCGTTGAAAAGAGAGCTATTGAAAAATGGACTGGCAGTTAATGGAATAGAAGAGATAGTAAAAGCGGCAGAGGAAGAAAAAATTGATATTTTATTGGTTGGCGATGGAATGAAAATAGCGGGCTGGAAATGTGAAAAATGCAATGTCATCGGAATTGGAATAAAGAAAAGATGCCCATATTGCGGACATGAAACAACAAGTGTTGATGTTGTGGAAGAAGTTATCGAACTTGCTGAGAGAAGTAATGCAAGAATTGAATTTTTTAATGGCGAGCTAAAAAAATTTGGTGGAATTGCAGCATTACTCAGATATAAATGATATATGTGCTAACATTTATCAATAAATTATTTTAATGCTTGATTTATTACATTTAATAAAAGAGGCGATAAAAACGAAAAGAAGAATTGTTATTACGCTTCTAATGATTTTGGGTATAGTGATTGCTGGATTTGTTATAGCAGGAATAAAAAATGGAATTATAGGCAAGGCAGAGGCACAGCCAGCACCAACAGGAGGAGGTAATATCTCTATTAAGACTTACAAAAGTGGTACCACTACTTCATTATCTGGTTTTGCACTGTATGTAAATAATGATTTCTGGGGATACAAAAATTTTGGATACACTTTAAACTTAGATCCTGGAACATATACAATAAGAATAGAAAAACCAGGATATTATTCAGATTCAAAAACAGTAACAGTTACTTCAGGAACAGCGATCTATGAAACTTTCTATCTCGATCCTATAAAAGGAAGTGTTACTCTCAGACCATACAAAAGTGGTACCACTACTTCATTATCTGGTTTTGCACTGTATGTAAATAATGATTTCTGGGGATACAAAAATTTTGGATACACTTTAAACTTAGATCCTGGAACATATACAATAAGAATAGAAAAACCAGGATATTATTCAGATTCAAAAACAGTAACAGTTACTTCAGGAACAGCGATCTATGAAACTTTCTATCTCGATCCTATAAAAGGAAGTGTTACTCTCAGACCATACAAAAGTGGTACCACTACTTCATTATCTGGTTTTGCACTGTATGTAAATAATGATTTCTGGGGATACAAAAATTTTGGATACACTTTAAACTTAGATCCTGGAACATATACAATAAGAATAGAAAAACCAGGATATTATTCAGATTCAAAAACAGTAACAGTTACTTCAGGAACAGCGATCTATGAAACTTTCTATTTATCTGGGAGCACTCTTCCAACCGGAGATAGTTCTCTAACAGTTTATATAAGAGATGATACTGGTTCTCATATACCTGAAGATAGTGATATTGTAATTTACTTGGATGGTAAATGTTGGTTGGTAAGGGATTACTATTGTAAAAAATCCTATGGTAGTTGTTATGATTATCCTAGCTTTAGCAATTTACCATCTGGAACACATACCATTAAAGTAGAAGCCATTTACTCCAATCATTATACAGAAGAAAGCAAGACTATTACTATCAACTCTGGCTTATCAAATATTTGTGATATAACTTTGCACAGGGAGAGAGGAGATCTAACAGTTTATATAAGAGATGATACTGGTTCTCATATACCTGAAGATAGTGAT
>JAGGSX010000134.1 GCA_021158865.1 Thermoplasmata archaeon | reverse complement strand
AAATTTAATAAATGGCAAGGTGATTACAATGTAAGGAGGAATTTTAACATAGGTGCATCTGCCAAAATGGAAATGGTAATTTATGAATAAATTTTTAAGCAATGAAATATTAATTCTTAATGATTTCCAGAGATAAAAAAATGCTCATGATATTTGCATTGGTAATAATCATAATAATTGTGGTAATTTCAACTCCATTTGTATATAAAAATTATCAGCAGGTCTTCAATCCAAATAAAGATAGTGATGGAGACGGTGTTCCAGACAAAGATGATGCATTTCCTCATAATCCAAAAGAATGGAAAGATAGCGATGGAGATGGCATAGGAGATAATGAAGACCCTGATGATGATAATGATGGAATATTAGATGGAGAAGATTTTCTACCTTATGCTGATGGAGGAGTAAGAGTATATATAGAAGATATAAGAGTAAAAGATTTTCTGGTTGGAAAACAACCAACTGGAAAAATTTTCATAAAAATTTATGTTGATGACAACTTAATTGCAACATTACCAAATGAAGCGTATGAAATAGAAATAGATAAAGATTATGTCGTAAACTGGAGCACTCCCGTCGTAAATGTCATAGATAATGTTGCTGAGCATGATGTAAAAATAGAAATGTATTATTATGATTGGCTTAATGTTAAAAGATTGCTTGATATAAATGGAAATGATGCGTCAAAAAATGATGCTGGGAAAATATTGGATATAAATTATTATATAGGGAATAAAATAGGACATAGCCAAAGCTTTATAAATGATGGAAGCAGCGATGGAAATGATGGTCTATTATCCAAAGAAAAAGATGCATTCATAAAAGGAAGAATTGTTACTGTTAATGCAGGTTAGATAATATTTCTTTAGGAGCTCCTGCTATTTTTACCAAAGCTTTTGCTTCCATGAAATGAAGATTGCCAGGAATAACAATTGAATGTAATGGTGGTCCAAAGTTCTCATTTATCAAATCTTTTATGTATCCTGCCCTTGCCATCTCACTATTAGAAGAAATGCGTGCAACAACAGCTATGATGCTATCCGGCTTGATTATTCCTTTTCCTCTCCTTCTTTCCATTTCAAGCATTATTTCCATTCCCTCATTTGCAGTCATTGGCTTATCCTGTAAATCAAGTAAAACAAGAGTATGCAATCCATTAATAAGATTATTAAGAATCATGTCATAAGGAGAAAGAGGAAAATAATTTTTCAGAGGCTTAACAATTGTTACCACTCTTCCAAATTTATATATTTGCAGTCCAAGCAAAGAAGCAGAAGCAGTTACAATACTTGTTCCATATATAACTTTTGTTTTTATACCCATCTCAATGGCTTTAATGCGCATAGCAACATGGGTCGTCGCCGCCATAGGGTCGCCGCCTGCGAGCAAACCCACATGCATTTTTTTTGCTTCATTTAAGATTGCTTCGCCATCTTCAATGTCTTCCCTCTCCAAAATTTTTATTTTTTTGCCAATTTTTTCTTCAATTTTTTTTATTGCAATGCCCATTCTGCTTGTATAAAATTCTGCATACAACTTTTCGCATTTTTTTGCTTCTTCAAGTCCTTTTAATGTAATGTCATTCTCATCATACAGGCCCAATCCAATGAATGATAACATAAATGTATATGTTTTCGCTTTTTATATAGTGATGGCAAAAGCAATTGCAGTTGAAAGGAAAAAGGCAGAGGAAGTTAGAAAAAAATTAATTGAAGAAGGGTTGCTTATTCAAAATTTAAAAATTAAGAGGAGTAAGGAATATGTATATTTTCCTGTTAGAGAGCATGTTCCTTATGGAAAATTTATTCAAAGCATGGAATTTGATGAAAAGGAGAAAAATTATACAGAGGTTTTGAAAAGCAAGGGATTGCCATTGCATATACCAATTGATTTTATTGGAGACATAGCCATATTGAGATTGCCTTCCAATGTTGAAAAATTTAGAGAAGAAATATCAAAAATTTTATTGCGTCACAACAGACATATCAAAGTTGTTTGTCTTGATAAAGGAATAAAAGATGAATATAGGATAAGAAACATTGAAATAATTGCAGGAGAAAAAAGAACAGAAACAATGCATATTGAATATGGAATTAAAATGAGCATTGATATTTCAAAAGTATATTTCTCTCCTCGTTTGGCAGGGGAAAGGATGAGGGTTGCAAAGCAAATCAAAGAAGGAAGCATTGTGATAGATATGTTTACAGGCGCTGCCCCATTCAGCCTTGTTATTGGAAAATATTCCAATCCAAAAAAAATTTATGGGATTGATATAAATCCATTTGCAATAAAGTATGCAAAAGCCAATGTTTCTTTAAATAAACTCGATGGAATTATAGAAATTATTGAAGGAGATGCAATGGAGACAATAAAAAAATTACCCCATGCAAATCATATTATAATGAATTTACCCCATAAAAGTTTTGAATTTCTTCCTTATGCAATTGAAAAAGGAGATGTTATACATTATTATGAAATAATTGAGAGAGGAAAAGAAATGGAAAAATTAAAAGAAATAAAAAAACTTGGGAAAGAGCTTGGTTATAAAATAGATGGAAAAATTAGGATAATAGGTGGCTATTCCTCATCAAAAAATAAGGTTGCAATGGATTTATTTATAAGAAGAATGCAAAAAGATAAAAACATATAATGCCATATAGATTAATGCCTTTCAGCAAGTCAAAGCTCATGGAATTCCCGAGAGATGTCATAGTTGGACATGGTGTCATAAAGGACATTGGAAAGTTATGTGAGAGGATAAATATGGAAGGAAAAGTAGCTGTTGTTGATGGACCAGTAACAAAAAAGCTGGCTGGTGATGCTGTTATCAATGCCCTTAAACATGATTATGATGTGGACGAAATTATTGTAAAAAATGCCACAATGAATGAAGTCAGGCGTGTTTTGAGATGGGTGAAAAAAAATGATATAAATTTTGTTGTCGCAGTCGGCGGAGGCAGCGTGATAGATATAGCAAAACTTGCTTCATATAAGGCAAAGATATCATTTATAAGCGTGCCTACTGCTGCTTCTCATGATGGAATAGCATCTCCAAGGGCATCGATAAAGCAGAAAGGAAACTCACTTTCTAAAGAAGCTCGCTCTCCAATTGCAATTCTTGCTGATACTGAGATAATATCAAAAGCTCCTTACAGGATGCTCGCTTCTGGATGTGCTGATGTGATATCAAATTTGACTGCAATACTTGACTGGGAACTCGCTGCCCGTCTGAAGGGAGAATATTATAGCTCTTTTGCCTCATCTCTTGCAAAAACTTCCGCTGAATTGCTGATTGAAAATGCAAAATTTATCAAGCCAGGGATAGAAGAAGCTATATGGATTGCTGTAAAGTCAATGATTGTTTCTGGAGTTGCAATGAGTGTTGCAAATTCTTCACGTCCTGCGAGCGGAGCAGAGCACATGTTTTCTCATGCACTGGACAGGATTGCACCCGGAAAAGCATTGCATGGGGAGCAATGCGGCATCGGCGCAATAATGATGATGTATTTGCATGGTGGGGATTGGGAGGCAATAAGAGATGCGTTACGGGAGATAGGAGCACCAACTACTGCAAAAGAACTTGGTATCTCAAAAAAAGATATAATAAAAGCCTTAACAATGGCTCATACAGTTAGGAAAAGATATACAATACTTGGAACAGACGGAATTTCAAAAGAAGCCGCCGAAAGGCTTGTTAAATTTACGGGGGTGGCATGAATGATTGTTACTTTAATAGGAAGAAAACTTGCTAAAGAAGGGGTTGAATTTACTTATGTGGGGATAACAAAAAGATGTAGAAGTTGTAGATTAAAAACTGTTTGCTCAAATCTTGAAGAAGGGAGAAAATATAAAATAACAAAGGTCAGGGACAAAGTGCATAGATGTGATTTGCATGGGGAAGTAGTTGCTGTAGAAGTCGAAAAATTGCCGATAGAAGCAAACATAAAAAAAGAGCAGGCAGAAGCTACAGCCATTGAATTTCATCCAATAAAATGCGAATTTATAGGATGTAAGGAATATGAACATTGTAGCCCAGGAGTAAAAGAAAAAAAATACAAAATTTTGAAGATTGTGGGAGATGTTAAATGTCCAAAAGGCTATGAATTGAAAAAAGTGTTGTTGGATGATATGAAATAGTAAATTATATATGCATCATGTTATTAATTGTGTATGGTTAAATACAGTACCGTTTCAATTCCAAAAGAACTGCATGAAGAAATAAGAAGAAGTGTTCTCACAGACCCAAAATATGGATACAAAAGTGTTGCTGAATTCTCTCTCGACGCAATCAAAATAAGGATAAATGAGCTGAAAAACCATATAGAAGAGGAAAAAGGGAAGAGAAAAAAAAAGCTCGAAAAAATTGTAAGGAATATAAAAAAGCAGCTAAAATCAAAGTAACTTTTCTGGACAATATTCCCGCCTTGCACAATGAAGACATTTGTTTTTGTTATTATGATTTCTATGAGCTTCCCCTCTTTCCATATCCTTTATCATATTTTTCCTGATTTTTATTACTATGTTTTTCCATCTATCTTCATAAGGAATTTTAAATTGCCTATTCCTATATTTCAGCACGCCGTACGGCGGCGGGCTCCCGTATTTGTCTTCAATAAGCATGCAATATGCTGTTATCTGCATAACATGAGAAAACTTTGGATGATTCAAATTCGATGATTTTTCCTCTACAGGAATGTATTCGTTGTTTCTTTTTATAATATAATCGGGTTTTCCTCTTATTCCATATTTACTTGATGTAATCTCTTCACCTTCTTCAAATGCCCCTATATATTCGATGGTTCCATTTATTGGGGCATATTTTATTTTTTTCTCTATCAATTTTTCTGAAATATTTATAGAATGGTAGAACAAAAGGTTTGCTGATACAACCCATAATAATGCAAGTATCTCTGCAAATTTGCTGATTTTTATATTTGGAGGAAGAGAAAGTATTATGAAGAAAGCTATTACGATAATTGCTCCAGAAGAAGAGATTAGGATACCTTTTTCATATTTTGGTTTTATGATTTCAGAAGCTTTTGATTCCTTATAAAGGAAAAAAATTGAATTATACAACCATAGAAATGCAAGAAAAACAAAGAAAATATTCCATATTCTTTCCATCCCCCCATACATAAAAGATATTCCGAGGAGAGCAATTCCACTGGATGCAATTGATATAAAAAGAATGTATTTTTCATATAGCCTAAGTATCTTTTCTTTTTTTCTAATTTCTTTTAGTTCAGTTTCTATTTTTTTATGACTCTCCACACCTTTTTTAGCTACTGTTTTATGATTTTTGCTCAGCCACCATGATAACGGGCAATATGAATATTTTTCTATATCACCAGCCGAAACAATTTCCATTGAATGTGATTAAATAGAAAGTATAAAAATTTTTACTAAATGTAAAGTAAACACAGATCGGTAACATTTCTTAAATCAATTTCCCATTCTTTATAGGAGGGGAATGGGAAATGTCACGTGTTACTCCAGAAATGAGGAGAATAATGGTTATGGCAAAGAAGTCAGGAAAGA
>JAGGSX010000106.1 GCA_021158865.1 Thermoplasmata archaeon | reverse complement strand
GTGGAATATATGCTATTTTCTTTTTAATAAAATATATATTCTCAAAATTTTTTATCCTCATGAAAATATTTATTGATACTGCAGATTTGGATGAAATAAAAGAAGCCGCGAGCTGGGGAATTTTGGATGGAGTAACAACAAATCCTTCTTTGATTAAAAAAGCGGTTGAGAAATTGAAAGGAAGTGGAAAAAAAATAAGCATGGAAGATTATATAAAAGAAATTTGCAGGGCTGTAAACGGACCGGTAAGCTTGGAAGTCAAAGGAATTAGTTACGAAGATATGGTTAGAGAAGCTAAAATTTTATATGAAAAATTTAACAGCGTAAATAACAATGTTGTTGTAAAAATACCAGTAAATACTTCTTTTGAATTGAATCAAAAACAATTTGAAGGAATAAAGGCAATAAAAGAACTTGAAGATATGGGCATAAAAACAAATGCAACATTGGTCATGTCGCCAGAACAAGCTTTATTGGCGGCAAAAGCAAATGCAAGTTATGTAAGTCCTTTTTTAGGAAGAATCGATGATTACATAAGAAAAAAAATTGGGATAAGCCACGAAAAAATGGACTACTGGGATTATGAATCAGCAAAAATTATTGAATATGAAATGAAAAAAAATTATTTCGCAAAAGGATATGAAAAATTAGCAAGCATAAAATATCATGATAATGGCATATATAGCGGAATTGAGTTGGCAGAAAGTATAATAAAAATATTCAGAGCGTATTCATTTAAAACAAAGATAATTGCTGCAAGTATAAGAAATGCAAGACAGGTTCGCCAGATAGCAATGATTGGTGTTGATATAGCTACGATACCATTTGCGGTTATAAAGGAAATGATAAGCCATTATAAAACAATGGAAGGAATGAAAAAATTTATGAACGATGTTGTTGAAGAATACCGCCGGATATTTGAATGAGCTATTGAATTATAAATAACAATCATTAGTTTAATCGCGGTGCAATAACAAGCTTTTGATTTATTCCACAAATTGTTAAGAGTTGAAATAGAGAAATTGGAAAAACATGGTTTAATTCAAAAGGATATTGCTATAGCAAATGTTTTTGGAATCATCAGCCACATGTAGAATAGCCACAGTTCTTGCATACCTTGCAACCTTCTTCATATACAAGTGGTGAACCACATTCTGGGCATACGCCTACTGGTGCCTCCTTATCTGGCTGGATATAAATAGATTGCATTTCTTTTTTCATTTTTTCAAAGCTATCAAGCCTTGGGGTTTCAAATTTCTCCTTTCCTTTTATATGGTCCTCTATTGCTTTTGCAACCGCATCAGGACATGATAAGATTGTTCCGCCTCTCGTAAGCAAAGGATTTGGGCATCTTATTCCCTTAAGTTGCTTTATTATCTCCCTCGGCTTAACACCACTTCTAAGGCATAATGATATTAGCCTTCCAACAGCTTCAAGCTGCGCATCTGCACATCCTCCTGCTTTACCCAAACGAGCGAAGACTTCAAACAATCCCTGCTCATCTTCATTCATCGTAACATAAAGATTTCCGCAGCCAACTTCCATTTTTCTTGTTACACCTCTAACAACAGCAGGGCGGGGGCGGGGGCGAAGCAATCCCTTTTCCATTTTTTCCTTTTCTTTTACAACCAATACCTGTTCAGGTCTGCTTCCATATCTATAAACTGTTATTCCCTTACACTTCAATTGATAAGCAAGCATATATGCATTTCTTACATCTTCTATGGTTGCTTCCTCCCTCAAATTTATTGTCTTTGAAGTTGCATTATCTGTATATTTTTGAAAAGCAGCCTGCATTTTAACATGCCATTCTGGAGATATATCCAAAGCAGTTACAAATATGCGTTGCAATTCAATTGGTATTTCTTCTATTCCCTGAACAGAACCATTATTGTCAGCAATTTTTTTCATTAATTCGTCGCTATAAAATCCCATCTCTTTTGCAATTTTCTCAAAATAGGGATTCAATTCATATAATTTGTCTCCTTTATCCAGAACATTTCTAACAAAAGATATAGCAAACAATGGCTCTATTCCAGAAGAACATCCAGCAATTATTGATATTGTTCCTGTAGGTGCTATTGTTGTTACAGTCGCATTTCTCATTGCTTCGTATTTCTTTTCCAATAAGCTGCCTTTAAAATTTGGAAATGAGCTTCTTTTTTTACCCAATTCAATTGATGCAAGCTTCCCTTCTTTTTCTATAAATGACATGATTTTTTCGGCAATTTTCAATGCTTCATCGCTGTCATAGGGTATTTTTAGTTTAATGAGTAAATCTGCAAAACCCATCACGCCAAGACCTATTTTTCTATTTGCAAGGGTCATTTTTTTAATTTGAGGAATGGGATATTTATTTCTATCTATAACATTATCAAGAAAATGGACTGCTTTCCATACAACATATTTTAGCTTTTCCCAATTTATATCATTGCCTTCAACAAATTTTGAAAGATTTATGCTTCCAAGGTTGCATGATTCATAAGGCAATAAAGGCTGCTCTCCACATGGATTTGTTGACTCTATCATCCCCGCATTTGGTGTTGGGTTACGCCTGTTTATTTCATCCAAAAATATTATGCCCGGCTCACCAGTTTTCCATGCATGCTCTGTTATTAAATCAAAAATTTCTTTTGCATTCAACTTTCCAACGGGTTTTTTTGTCCTCGGATTTATTAAATCGTATTCTTCTCCTTTTTTAACTTTCTCCATAAATTCATCTGTTACTGTGACAGATATATTGAAATTTGTGAGTTCTTTTGGATTATCCTTACATTTTATGAAATCAAGTATATCGGGATGAGTAACATGCAAAATCCCCATATTTGCCCCACGTCTGCGCCCTCCCTGCTTTATGACATCTGTTGCAGCATTGAAAACTTTCATGAATGAAATTGGTCCACTTGCTATTCCTCCAGTGCTTTTGACAATATCTCCTTTTGGTCTTATGCGCGAAAATGAGAAGCCTGTGCCACCGCCGCTCTGGTGTATTAATGCTGTATGCTTCACGGCTTCAAATATGCTTGCCATTGAATCATCCACTGGAATTACAAAACATGCTGAAAGTTGCTGAATACTTGTGCCGGCATTCATAAGCGTTGGACTATTTGGAATGAATAATAAATCTGACATTATCTCATAAAATTCTTTTTCTGTTTTTTTTGCATCCTCTCCATATTTTTCATCTGCGAGAGAGATATCATGAGCAACTCTACGAAACATCTGGTCAGGTGTTTCTACAACTTTACCATTTTCGTCTTTTAAAAGATATCTTTTTTCTAAAACCCTTATAGCATTTTCTGTCAGCTCCGCCATGCCTATAGAATAATTTTTGTTTATTAATGTTATGTTTGAATCTTATTTTAACCATAATAACAGTTATAACTGTTATAACAGTTAAATTTAAATATTATGAGAATATATATTTTTGGTGATAAAATGGCAGAAAAAACTGGAAATAAAGAAATGAATTACGGAGTATGGACAACAGTAGTGGGTGCAATTCTCATATTGATAGACGGAATTGCAGTTGCATCTACAAAAAATTTTTATGCACCTTGGTATGTCAATAATGCAACAGCAGTTGCAGCAGTGGAAATAATATTATCTCTGATAATATTTGGACTGCTGTATTTCTATAAGAAAAACGCTATGGCGATAGGATGGAGCATATTTGTGCTTGCATTAATAACTTTGGCATTTGATGGCGGCTTTTATTACATAGGTGCTATAATATCCATGGTCGGCGGAGTGCTTGTTGCTTATAAAAAATAAACTTTCTCCTCTCTCTAATTTTTATTGATAACATGAAAAAAATACATAAAAAGGCAATAGAAAGCATAAGAAGAATAATGATGAGATGGGGATATACATATTCTGATGCATTCATATATGGAATTTTGTTGGTAAATGAGGAACCAATGACAATAAATGATTTGATTGAAAAATCAAAACTCAGCCGTTCAGCTGTTTCAAGTTCTCTCGCAAGATTGGAAAGAGATTATTTTGTGCAGGTAACAAAAAAAGGAAGAATGAAATATCATATTGCTTTACCTCTCTTTGCAGAAAAATTTTTAGAACAACCAAAAAAACTTTTAGAAAAAGAAGTCCTACCTTTAAGGAATTTGATTGATGAGCTTTCAAATTCTGGAAATGAAGAATATAAAAAGAAAATAAAGCATATACTGGATAATATAGATGTCTTGGTAAAAATTCTAAAAGATTTAATTGAAAAGGAGAGCAAAGAATTTCATAAGAAGTTTTAAAATAATTTTGGATTATAAATATGGAAAATTTCTTGAACATGAAAGTTGGAGATATAATGCATTCCCGAACATGGGATCTTCCATTGGTTGAAGAAAATGCAGACGTGAAATTTGTTTTGATTGTATTGATTGGGAGATGCTATACATGGGTTGTTAAAGATATTAAAAGCATGGAATTGAAAGGTATAATAACAGAACATGATGCTATAAAATTGCTTCATGGCTACAATGATGAACTTAAAGCAAAAGATTTGATGAGCTCTAATCTCATATATGCAAGAATGAATGAAAAAGTTAAAGATGTAATAAGAAAAATTAATGAAAATGGTGTAAGGAGAATACCAGTCATCGAAAATAAAAAGCTTGTTGGCGAGATTACATTACGTTATCTCATAGAGAAACTTTATTCAACTGTTTTCAATAAATAAAAAATTATTTTATATATAACAATATTAAAAACATGCTTCTATTTGTTCATGGAATGTGGGGCTCAAGCAAACAATGGAATAATTATATAAATTATTTTAAGGAGAGGAATATAAAAGCTGAAGCAATTGATTTGAAAGAAAATATGGATATCAAAAAAGTAAGCATGGCTGATTACATAAAAAAAGTTTCAAGCATGGCTGACAAAAAAATTTTGGTTGGACATTCAATGGGCGGACTTATTGTCCAAAAAGTTGCAGAAATGGTAAATGTTAAGGGCATAGTAGCCATAGCCAGCGCCCCTCCAAAGGGAATTAAATTTAAAAACAAAAGCATGAAAATTCATTCATTAAAATATCTTCCCCAAATATTATTAAAGAAGCCATTTAAGCCATCTTATGGTTTTATAAAAAAATATCTACTAAACTGTATTGATGATAAAATAGCGAGAGAGATATATGAAAAACTTGCTTATGAATCTCCTATAGTTAGCTATGAAATTTTCATGAATAAAATTGATGTGGATGAAAGAAAGATAAAGACTTCAATACTTTTTATGGCGGGAAAAGAGGATAGAATTGCTCCTCCTGAATTGGAAGAAGAAATAGCTAAAAAATACAATGCAAAGCTAACCTTATACAATGGCTGCCACTGGATTTTTGACAATTACAGAGAAATAGCAGAAAATATAATGAAATTTATAATAGAAATAGAAGGAAAAGAATGAAAATAAATGGAAAAAGAGAGGACTTTTTAAAAATGCTTTAGCAATGTAAAGTAAACACAGATCGGTAACATTTCTTAAATCAATTTCCCATTCTTTATAGGAGGGGAATGGGAAATGTCACGTGTTACTCCAGAAATGAGGAGAATAATGGTTATGGCAAAGAAGTCAGGAAAGA
>JAGGSX010000073.1 GCA_021158865.1 Thermoplasmata archaeon | reverse complement strand
GCTTAAGATAGGTAAAAAAATATATGAAATTGGTAAAAGGACGTATATAATGGGTATTTTAAATGTAACTCCTGATTCATTCTATGATGGTGGAAAATATTTTGATTTGGAAAGTGCTGTTGAGAGAGCAAAACAGATGGAAAAAGAAGGAGCTGATATAATTGATGTTGGTGGAGAATCAACAAGACCTTTTTCAAAGAAGATTGATGAAACAGAGGAGATGAAAAGAGTTTTGCCTGTTATTGAAGCAATATCGAATGAAATCAATATTCCGATATCTATTGATACCTATAAGCCGAGAGTTGCAGAAAAGGCTATAGAAGCTGGTGCGAGTATGGTGAATGATATCACAGCCCTAAAGAATGGAATGGAAAGAGTTGTTAAAGAATATAATATTCCAGTTGTTTTAATGCACATGAAAGGCACACCAGAAACAATGCAAATCAATCCTTATTATGACGATGTTATTGAGGAAATAATTGATTTTTTTAATAAAAGAATAAAATTTGCTTTTGAAAATAAAATAAATGAAAATCAAATTATTCTTGACCCAGGCATGGGCTTTGGAAAAAGGTTTGAAGATAACATGGAAATAATATCTCATTTATATGAAATAAAAAGCATGGGATATCCTTTATTAATAGGAATATCAAGAAAATCTTTTATCGGAAAAATTTTAAATGCTGAAGTAGATGAAAGACTTGAAGGAAGTATATCTGCTGAAATCATTGCAATTGTCAATGGAGCCGACATAATAAGATGTCATGATGTAAGAGAAACAAAGAGAGCTACAATGGTGGCAGATGAAATTTTAAGATAAGCCACTCAGTTCGCCCATCATTCTTCATATTTCAGCATAGCGTTCCTCATCATTGTGGCATTTATACAACGGCAAATATAATTAAATTTTATTGTATTCAATCATGGATTTGCTTTCATTCATAATAGCAGTAGTATTCATATCCTTAAGCGGCGTATTGATGCCGGGTCCAATTTTTGCGGTAGCAATTTCAGAGGGAAGGAAAAATAAATATGCGGGTTTATTGATTTCATTGGGTCATGCAACCATAGAAATTCCAATTATGCTTACACTTTTTTTCTTTGGCGGCTTACCCATAACCAATAAAATAAAAGCATTGATAGGTGTCGCAGGCGGCGCATTCCTTTTATATCTCGCATCTTCTTCACTCAAAGAAAAAGAGAATAAGAAAAAAATTAGGGGGTGGCTCGCCGGATTTGTGTTGAGTTCATTAAATCCATATTTTATTATGTGGTGGATTACCATTGGTTTATCTCTTGCTATAAAAGCCAATGCATTTGGAATTATAGGGCTTGTCTCATTCATATTCTTTCACGAAATATGTGATTTTACATGGTATTCATTTGTTTCATTTTCTTCAGAAAAAGGCGTTAAAATAGCGGGAATGGAAAAATTTTTGAAAGTAATATCTTTTTCTCTTCTCCTTTTCTTTGGGGTATATTTTATTTATAGCGGGCTAAAAATTATGGACTGATGGAGAATTTCCCTCTAATTTCTTAAAAAAATCAAAATGTTTATATAAAGGAATAACAATTCTTTCTTGTCCAATAAAAAAGGAAAAGGTTAAAAAATGATAAGCATTTTAGATGGCAAACCTAAGGGGGAATAAAAATGTATGGAAAAAAATTAATTAGGAAAATAGGGAGTTTGGTGGTAATCGCCACCTTAATAGCGAGCGCTTTCTTTGTTGTCTTGCAAAATGAAAGTGGAATTGAAGTTAAAGCAGTGTTGTCGAATATCAGCAACAACGTTCCGATAATAACAGAAATATTGTATCATCCTGACCTTGGATATCCAGAGTGTGTGGAACTATACAATCCTACAGGAGAAGCAATAAATACGACAGGCTGGTACATAACAGATAATGAATCGCAGCAATTTGGGAATTTGCCCTCTTCTATACCTGCTTACAGTTATGTATGTGTTACACATTCAGGTCCTCTTTTAAACAATGACGGGGATAGTGTGTATCTATATAATAATACCAATAGCACCGTTGCTGTTGCAACATATACAAGCGATGTGTCTGAGAAAAATCATTCAATAGAACTTAATGAAACAGGAGGATGGCAAGAGAATCTAAATGGTTCTACATGCGGAGAGGTAAATAGTTTCATAAATCCACCCGTAACAACATATAATATAGAGGGTAAGAAAATTATTGACGATAAATATGTTAATGTTACTATTACATTAAATGCAACTGATGAGACAGGGGTTAGAGCAACATTTTACAAGATTAACGATGGAGTATGGAAAACATACAATGGCTCTTTCAAATTAAATGAACCCGGAACGTATAAGATATATTACTATTCTATCGACTTCTGGAATAAATCTGAAGAACAGAAGAATTTTTCTTTCCAGATTTGCAATTTATCAGTACTTACAGTTACACCAACGACTGCAAACTGGGATGAAACAAAGACCATAGAAGTGAATAATGCTCAGGGAAATGTCTCATTATACAACCCTGATGGAACCCTTGTAAAAGGACCGGCATTGCCTCCTTATGTAAGATGGTCAAATGTTCATTTTGATAAGAGCGGCAGTTGGTGGGTTGTTGATACAAAAGGCAATGCTAAAGCAATCGATGTTAAACCTGTTTCGTTAGACGTTAATGCAACTCCAGATAAGATGAATTTCACAAAAACGGGACAATCTGGCTGCTATGTAAATATAGAAGGAACAGTAAAAATGAATGGTGCTGCAGCAACTACAGCTATAGTAAAAATACATTATCCCGATGGCTCAACAGCCACAACAAATGTTGCAAATGATTCAACATTTAGTTTCTTGGATGTAAATGTTGGTCTGAAAGGTGTAGGTGAATATAATATAACAGCTTATATTGGAAATGAAGCAAATCCTAATGCATTTGGATATGATATCTTTAAAGTTAATATGGTTGAACCAAATATAACACTCATTAAAGTTGATGCCGTAGGCGGCTTCCCCAAGGGAAAAGCGTCTTTTGAAGTCACGTATCCAGAAGATGGAGCGGCTCTTCTTGTTAACAATGCCTATTATCCACATATGAAATATAATGTATCCATCTACAAAGGGAATGAGTTATATGCGTGGAAAAACACATCTGATGGAAGCCATGGAGGAAATATAACATTTGAAGTGAGTGGAAAACTTCTTAACCTAACTTCAGCAATGTGGGAGACAGGAGATTACAAATTGAAAGTGAATGTTGATGTAACTGGAGATGGAATATGGGAATATTCAGGTGAGAAAGATTATTCAATACCTTCTCCACCAGCTGTTAATGTTGATATAATTACACCTTCAGATAAAAAATTGAATGTGCTGGCTCCAAACCAAAATGCACAAAATATAACAATACAAATATTTGGAAACAATATGAAAACATACGGGAATAAAACAAACTTAAAAATTGGAGCAAATAATGAAAATGTTACAGACCGTATAAAAGTTGAAGGAGATGTTTTATATAGCCCACCAGCAAAAGCATATTATTATTTAGGAAATGGAACATGGAATATAACAGTATTTCCGACAAAAGGTAATGGAAAGATTTATGTCAATGTGACATGGCCTGATAAAGGAACAGCAAATGAAGTTATAGATGTGGTGAATGGAGGATATACAACCGTTGCGCCAGATAAAATTAGAGTAGATACACCAAAAACTGTTGAAGTCCAGGTAAAAGATAAGACACAACAGATTCCATTCTATAATGCAAATGTGACAATAGTATATGAAACAGGACTATATGGAATAGGAAATACAATAGCTTCTTCCCAGCATGCAACTGGAGAAGGAAAATATGTATTCAATAATTTCACATCCTCACAGGCTGGTGTGAACATAATAGTGATTGCATCATTCGATTATGATGGAATGAAATATGCCTATGCAAGAATAGAATCGCAGGCAGCTCATGATTTAAAAGCTACGATAGCTCCATCTACTGTATTAGCTGGAGAAATGACGACATTTAAGGTCAATATAACAAGGGATAATGCCTCTTATAGTGATACATTTGAATTTTATGTGCTAAATGAAACACAATTACAAAAATTACATGATGGAAAATTGGATTTAGGCAGTTTAACACCCATAACACCGACTAAAGTAAGCAAGGGTAATTATACATATACTGATTATGTAACAAAAGATGGAACTTATTACCTGTATATCAAAACAACAGATAGCAAACATGATAATTTGAAGAATGAATCAAGTTTTGTTGTATCAAAAGCAAGCGTTTCAACAAGTCCAACTGCATTGGTTAAGAATGTTGATAAAAATATGACAATAACATTTACTGTAACATGGAATGGCAAACCATTGAATGGAACTCTTATAATAAAAGGAATCCAGCAAACAGGAAGCTTTGAAGCATTTGTCCAAAATGCAACATATAGTCTTACAATCACAAATGGAAAAGGAAACATCACTGGCGTAGATGCAACAGCTGTTGGGAACATAACATTTGAATTCAAGCCAGAAAAAAGTGGAAGCCAGCTGGCTGACGCTGACGGCGTGCTCAAGGTTGAACCTCCACAGATTGATATAGTAGAACCAGCAACAAAGATTGCGTTTGTTGGAGAAGAAAATCTTATAGTTATAAAAGTAACACATCGTGTTACGCAGGCTGGCTGTGCTGGGCTGAATGTGAGCATTAAAACACCTGGAAACAATGCTGTTTTAGTAGGAAAAACCGATGCAGATGGAAAATTGATGTTTGGTGTGATGCCATTGCAAACCGGAGAAATAGAAATATATATTGAAAATGAGTTAGTTAAGACAATACCAGTAAAACTTGGATTGAAAATACATGCTCAGACTGAAGTTGAAAAAGGCAAAGAATTTTCAATATTTGTGACGACAATAACAGGAAAAGCCATTGAAGGGGCAACGGTTAAAGTTAATGGCACTACAATAGGAACAACCGATTCAAATGGTGAAATAAAATACAAGCCCACAACTAAAGGAACAATTACAATAACAGCAGAAAAGGATGGATATTATACAGCTACAAAAAGCATTACAGTAACAAAATCACCAGGGAAAACACCGGGCTTTGAATTCATTGGCTTAGCAATAGGATTGCTTGCGGCAATATTGATTGCAAGAAGAAGGAAGTAATCTCTTCCCTTTTTATTAATTTTTACGAAAGTAAGAAATAGGCAATTTCTATATATTTTTATGAAAGGAATTATTATTGTATTTATTATTATATCCTTTATTACACCTTCTTTTGGAATGAATACGATATATAAAACAAATGAACTAAATGAAAATCGTCATTTCTTGCTTAAAATTAACGATTTCAAAATTGGTTATATTTTTTTGTCACCACATAAGATAGCCCCATTTTATAAGAGTGTATGTATTCTTCCTTTCAATGCAACCATAAACAACATAACCATCTTAGAACATGGAAAAAATAGATTTAGTGTGGATGGTATGGTTACAATATTTATTAAAAATAAGATTATGAGGATAAACTGTAAAATTAGAGAGAGGTGGTCATACAGGATTGAAAAAGGAATTTATGATGGAAAACATGCAACAATTGTTGTGATGGATGTGTTTCCTGAGTTAAAGAATGGGTATGCATATCTTCCAGAAAAAATAGATGCAAGAATTTATTATACTTTATCCAGCAATAAATTTAACGATACCTATGATTTACTCATAATTGCTCCTGATTCATGGTTGAATGCATTGCAACCATT
>JAGGSX010000044.1 GCA_021158865.1 Thermoplasmata archaeon | reverse complement strand
ATATTTTACTGGATTTATTTTTATAATCAAAAATGTAACATGTTTTCCATTTTTTATTCCGCCACCGATTGAATAGGTCATCCATTTTTCTGGATATGGAGAGGAACTATTATATAATTTGGTATCTATTGCACAACTTATGCTGGAGGAAGTTAAAACTGGTTCTATTTTTCTGTCTAACTTTTCATTATTTACTGAAGAAATGGAAATTTTGACATCCTTTATTTTTGTTCCGAGAGGAAAGTCCATTTCTATAGTTTTAACTGGAAGCAATGGCTTTCCAGGCTGGAGCATAAAAGAATTGGTTCCATTCATCCTTATTTCAGCATATCTACCCATATTTACCAAAATGGGTTGCTGAAATATCTCCTCTATTGTAATAGTTTTTTTATTATTTCCCCCTATTACAAAACCTGCTAAAAGCATACATGCTATTACCATAATGGAAATTATCTTTTTCATGTAATGCAATATTAAAACATTATTTAATATTTTTCAAATCAAAGCTTCATTTTCACTATGGCTTATTTATAACACTTTTTATTTTTTCTACAAATTCTTTTGCATAAGAATCATTTGTAGCTGTTATTATATTACCATCTACAAACACCCCCTCTCCAGCATATCTGATTCCTTTCGAGGTAAGATTTTCTTTGTATAAAGGGTCACATGTCATGTTTTTTCCTTTTAAAAGAGATTGAGGAAGTATATTTGCTATTATGAGAGGAGCTGTACCAATTGCACCGATTATTTTTCCTGTCCATCCTACTTTTACTATATCCGCAACAATGCTGTCTCCAGCGTCCATATATCTATCAAAAAATGTTGTAACTCCTTTACCACCTATCAATATAAAAGCAGTATATTCAGTTAAATTTAATTTCTCCCTTGCTACAGATGCTGCTGGAAAAGCTAAGTTTACATCTACGGTTACTTTCTTTCCATTTTCACTAACCGCTGTATCTGCTTTTGATGCTATAACTACTTTGAAACCGCTTTCCGTAAGATAATTTTTAATATCTGAATATTCACTATAGTTAAAATCTGTAGGAGAAACTACAATCAAAATTTTTTTTTCACCACTCCTATTTCCCGTGTGCGTATGAGTGACACATCCTGTTAAGAGTATAATTGCTATTATAAAAGCAAGCCATCTCATGGTAAGTAATATATATATATCTCTTTTAATTTTTTTGCTTGTTGTAGCTATCATCCAGTCCAGTGGGTAATCAATTCATCTATATCTTCTTCATTTATTATGCCATCATGGTTCACATCTACTCTTGCATCCCAGTTTTCACTTCCTGAGGACTGCATCCAGTGGATTATTAATAGATATAAATCATTCACATTGACTCTTCTATCGCCATTTATATCCCAAGGATAAATAACTCTGCACATAGCTTTTGGAATGGTAGTATTATTTGGTAATGCTTCATGGTTGCCCAACAAATCATATCCAACACTATAAAACTTATAATACCCATCTGAAGCATTGAATATCCATGTAAAGTTATTTTTTCTCTCTCCATATAGAATCCATGGCGACCAGCTCTCGTTATCCTCGCTATATTTATAGTATAAAAGAACTCTATCAATCCCAACGCCAAAATCACTTGCATTGACATTTATGAAGAAACTTTCATTCCTAATTTCGTATGGCATCTCTATTTCTGTTACTGGAGGGAAACAATCTACAAATACATCATTCCACTTTGGCTCTTCAATATTTCCGGCATTATCAATACTGTAAAATTCAATTTCATATTTACCACAAGCCGAATAATTATACAATTCTCCCAAGGAAGCCAAATCTATTGGGAAATAGGGTAATGAATCATTCCATACACCATATTCCTCCCAATCAAACAGAATCCGCCAGACGCCGCCCGCCAGTTTAAATATCCTATAAAATGTTTTGTTAACACCTGAGCCATTGTCAACTGCAACGAGGGTAATTGTAGTATTTACAGGTATAAAATGCAGAATATAGCCATTACTTCCATCAATTATCGTTATGTTGATTACCTTTCCGTTGAATTGTTTGTGTGTCTCTGGAGGATATGAAATGATAAATGTTGTTGCATTTGCTTCATCACTCGAATTTTGGTCACATGTAACATTTACATTATTCATGACAATATCTCCTTCTTCCAGAGCATTGGATGTGCGAGCATTAATATCTATCTCTATAAAATCATCCGGCATTAGTTCATCAAAAATCCATGTATCATTATTTCCAGGCATCGGAGGCGGAGATGAAGAAATAAATGTTATATTTTTATCATATCTTTCTCTTATAATAACATTTGTTGCTCTCATTGTCCCATTATTTGTTACTATTATCCTGTATAGAACATTTGCTCCAGACTCAGCATATAGGGGAATACTTTCTTTGCTGATATGAATTTCTGGAGATGAAATCACGGTTGTCGTCTCTGTTGCCTCTCCATAAGTCCCATTACAGGTAACATTTACATAATTGAATATTACCGTGCCATTGTCCAATGGTTTTTTAACCCTGACACTAATATTTATAAACAACGTGCCCCCAGACGGAATGGAAGCAATCCATGTATCATTATTTCCAGGCATCGGAGGCGGAGAGGAAGAAATAAATGTTATATTTTTATCATATCTTTCTCTTATAGTGACATTATTTGCGTCAATATCTCCAATGTTCCTGATTTTTATGGTATAATTAAAAATATCTCCAGGCATAACAGGATCAGCAGAATCAGTTTTAGTTATTGTCAAATTCGTAGGCTGATAAACATTTGTTTCCTCAATTGCATTATTGTTAGATAAATTTGTATCGGATGTATCACTTGTAACATTTGCATTATTGTATATTATTCCATATACATTGCCTGCAACACTTACATTTATTATTATTGTCTCACTATCTCCTGCAGAAATTGTTCCAAGATTCCAGTGATATGTAGGATAACTCCCCAATGCAGATGGACTTGCATAATTCAATGAAACTCCTGATGGAAGAGTATCATAAACAACAACATTTGAAGCATCACTTGGTCCATAATTTGTTATTGTTAGATTATATTGTAAATAATTGCCTGCAATAACGGGGTCAGGCATATCAGATTTTATTATTTCCAGATCTGCTTCTGCTGTTACATTTGTTTCCTCAATTGCATTATTGTTAGATAAATTTGTATCGGATGTATATGTCACATTTGCATAATTTGTTATTACACCAGTTACATTTGAATCTATACTAACGTTTATCTCTATTTCTTTTGAATAACCAGATGAAATATTCACAATCCAGTAGTAGCCATCACCATCAATTCCAGCATAATGTGGATTTGAAGAAATGAATGTTGTTTTTTCTGGTAGAATATCATGAACAGTAACATTACTTGCGTATACCGGGCCATAATTTGTAACATTTATCGTATAATTTAGGTAACTTCCAGCTGTTGCCGGATCAACACTGTCTACTTTCGTTATTCCGATATCAGCATACAAGCCTATATTTGTATCTTCTGTATCATAATTATTTGATGAATCTGTATCGGATGTATCGCTTGTTACATTTACATAATTTGTTATTACACCAGTTACATTTGGACTTACGGTAACATTTAGTGTTATTATTATACTATCGCTTGAATTCAGTCTTGCAAAATTCCAGTAATAGATATTACTATTATTACCATCTGGAGAAGGAGAAGCAAAATTGAATGTTACTTGGGATGGTAAAACATCTGTTACGTTTACATTTATCGCATCACTTGGCCCATTATTTATTACACTTATTGTGTATTCAATCCATCTCCCAGCAATTGCCGGATCTGGATAATCATTTTTTTCTATCGAAATATCAGCATCTGGTAATACCGTTGTATTTTCTGTATCATTATTGTTAGATAAATTTGCATCGGATGTATCACTGGATATGTTTGCATGATTAGTTAAGATTCCTTGGCTTTTGTTTACCAATACATAGATGTTTATTGAGGTATTCCATCCACTATTCTGTGAACCAAATTCCCATATCAATGTATTATTATCTACCACATCTGGCAGTGGAGAAGAAGAAAGATACTCCACACCAGATGGCAAAAAATCCTTTACTATTATATTCTCAGCTGGATTTGGTCCATCATTACCGACATGCAGAGTATATGCCAAAAGGCTACCAGAGTATACTGGATCAGATGAATCATTCTTATAAAGATATAAATCTGCAGTAATGATATAATAATCCGTAACTTCAATATCCTCGCTACTACTGTTTTCATCACATGTTATGTTAACGTAGTTTGTGTAGTTAACTCCATTTTGAGGAGGTTGCAACACACTAACACATATACTAATTGTCCCATTCTCCCCCAAACTAAGATTTCCTATTTCCCATATCAAGGTATTATTATCTATTACATCCGGATATGGAAAGGCATTCAGAAAACTGACTTCTTGAGGCAAAACATCTGTTATTGAGGCGCCGGTGGCGTCCATGCCGCCGCAATTGCCATAGTGGATGGTATAGTTTATTTCTTCGCCCAAATGAACACTTTTAGGATAACCGCTCTTATTTATCCACAAAACAGGAGGAGAATCAATGGCACACAAATTTCCGCTCATGCTTCCAATAATAATTTCAGCTTCCCCATCATTATCTATGTCCCCAATAGCAGGTGACGAGTGTATGTCTCCAAAACCATCTATTATCCACATAAGATTGCCAGAAGAGGCATTTAATGCAAAAAGATGACCTTCATGGTCTGCAGATACTACATCGACATAACCATTCCCATCAATATCGCAGACAGCAGGAGAAGGAATTGTTCTCTTATTAGCACTAAATATCCACTGCTGATTCCCTTCATGGTCTAAGCAATAAAATCTTCCTGAAAAATCTCCAAAGAAAATTTCCATATCTCCATCGTTATCTACGTCTGCAATAGCAGGGGAAGAATATACAGATTTGTTTGTTGTAAAATTCCACTCGAGATTACCAGTTGAATTTATACAGTATGCTGTCGTATTTGCTCCTGATATAATGGTTGTCACTACTATATCCAAATATCCATCATTGTCTATATCTGCTATTGCAGGAGATGTATAAATTGGATTGTTTGTTGTAAAATTCCATTTTTTCATTCCATTCGTTCCATTTATTGCATAAACATTACCATCATCTGAGCCAATTACTATATCCAAATATCCATCATTGTCTATATCTGCTATTGCAGGAGATGAACGAACTCGACTGTTTGTTGTAAAATTCCATTTTTTCATTCCATTCGTTCCATTTATTGCATAAACATTACCATCATAAGAACCAAAAATGACTACCATATAGCCATCATTATCCACATCATCAATAGCTGGAGATGACCATATTGGATTAGACGTTGTAAATGTCCATTTAATGAGAGGAGTAGAAATATTACCTGTCAGGTTAGTATAGCCAGTTCTATAGATATCATGATGAAATGTGGGCCAATTCATTTCAACAATCTTGCTATGCTCGAGAGTGGATGTGCTGTGCAGGTTACCTCCAAAAAGAATTATGGCAATGATAAAGGTCATAGATATACTAATTAAAATAATCTTTCGCATATTAAATAATTATTTTTAGATATAAATAAATTGTCGTCTATTATTTTTATCCATGCCACTGGCTTTGCTGACTTACTGAAACAAAGAATCCATTGCCTTGCTCAATAACGAAGTCAGGAGCCCCAGGAACATAAACATCAAAATCGTCCCTGCTGTTATTCCATCTCAGCACAATGT
>JAGGSX010000010.1 GCA_021158865.1 Thermoplasmata archaeon | reverse complement strand
CTATTTTGATAAAGCAAAGGTTTTTTTATTCTAAAATAATACATACGGATATAAATGATTCCAAGAAGAGCAGTTATAAGTGTTTATGATAAAAGGGGATTGGATAAACTTGTTACAGCCATGAAAAGCATAGGAATGAAAATATATGCAACAACAGGAACAAAAAAATATTTAGAAAAAGTTGGTATAGATGTTGGTCATGCAAGTGAATACACAGGCTTTAAAGAAATTTTGGGAGGACGGGTCAAAACTTTAAGCACGCGCCTTCATGCTGCAATTTTAGCAAGAAATGATGAAGAACTTGGAGATATAAAACCAATTGATATGGTTGTATGTAATTTTTATCCTCTCAAATTTGGAATAGAAGGCATGGATATTGGAGGTCCAGCCATGACAAGGGCGGCAGCGAAAAACTGGCGCCGTGTTGTTATTGTTTCAAGACCAGAGCAGTATGATAGAGTTATAAAATTACTTCAGTCTGGCTTTAGTGAAGAGGATAGAAAAAAGCTGGCTATAGAAGCAATTCAGACGACTGCATATTATGATGCGATGCTTGTTGAAAGTGAGATTAAAAATTTTCCAGATTTTATCTCATTGCCTTATAAAAAAAAGCAGGAGTTGAGATATGGAGAAAATCCTCATCAGAGAGCAAGTTTGTATGTTAAAGATACAAGCCATGCATGTATTTCAAATGCAAAAAAATTACATGGAAAGGAATTGTCATATAACAATATTCTTGATTCAAATCATGCCATTGAATGTGTTAAGGAATTTGAAGAACCGACAGCAGTTATAATAAAACATGCAACCCCATCTGGAATAGCAAGTGCTGATACAATAGAAAAAGCATGGAAAGATGCCTTTGAAACAGATATATATTCCCCATTTGGAGGAATAGTTGCATTCAATAGAGAAGTGAGCGAGAAGCTTGCTGAGGAACTTTCAAAAATATTTCTTGAAGTTGTTATAGCTCCATCATTTGATGAAGATGCAATAAAGATACTCGAAAAAAAGAAAAACATTAGATTGCTTGAATTGAAAGGGATTGATAAAGAAAAAAGAAAAGAAATGATTGAAGCAAGGAGCATTGCAGGCGGTTTACTTTTGCAGGAAAGTGATATTAAAAAAATTGATTCCAGTAATTGGAAAATTGTAACAGAAAAGAAGCCAAGCAAGGAAGACATAAAGTCGATGATATTTGCTGTCAAATGTGTGAAGCATGTGAAATCAAATGCTGTTGTATTTGTGAAAGGAACAAAAACTGTAGCCATCGGCGGCGGGCAGACTTCGCGTGTGGATGCAGTATGGATAGCCGTCCATAAAGGAGGGGAGAGAATAAAAGGCTCTATAATGGCATCTGATGCTTTCTTTCCATTTAGAGATGCCGTAGATGTTGCCGCTGATGCAGGCGTATATGCAATAATTCAACCAGGCGGTTCAATAAGAGATGCAGAGATAATCAAAGCTGCAAATGAGCATGGCTTAATAATGGTTTTCACGGGACAGCGTTATTTTCTGCATTAACTTCTCTCAACTTCAAAGAAAAGCTTAATCCTTGCCTGATATAGAGACGGCTCATCATTTTCCATCAATACTTCAAAATCCATTATCTCCACTCTTCTTATATTTCTCAATGTTTTTTTCGCTTCATATATTGCATTTTTTACAGCTTCTTCAAAACTTGCTGATGAAGAACCAACCAATTCTATTGCTTTTATAACATTCATGATAATAAACTAAAAATAATATAAAAATATAATGGAATTGCTCTTTACTCAATGAAATTTTTATATTTCATTATGCTTACATTTATGGAAAAAAATTGCCCTATATGTGGTGGAGAAATGAAGAAAGTGGGAAGCGGAAAAGACCTACCATCTGTTCCATTTATAAAAATACCAGAATGGATAAAAGAGATAGTTGTGTATGAATGCGAGAAATGTGGCTTTATTGGATTATGGCATGAATGATTTTTCCATTTTCTTTGCATATTCAAATAAATTTCCTGCTTTGTATATATCAAGTTGTATTTTTGACATTGGTTTTGCTCTTGCTACCCTCTTTCCATTCTTTAATATGTTTCCTGTTTTAATGTCTATTTCAATTTCATCTCCTGTTCTTATATCTGCTTTATCTATATCCCTGCATTCAAAAATTGCCAAGCCAGAATTAATTGCATTTCTTTTATAAATTGCTCCAAATGATTTTCCAATAATGGCTTTTATTCCCAATGAAATGAAACAATCCACAGCATGCTGGCGGGAAGAACCGCAGCCGAAGTTTTCTCCAACAATAAGTATGCCATCAGAATCAGCCAATTCAGGAAAATTTTTCCATCCATCAAGATTGCTGAATGCATATCTTGCCATTTCTTTTTTATCAACAATATGCAAATATTTATTATGATAAATCATGTCGGTATCAATGTCATCTATCAGCTTGCCTTCTCTTTCAATTTTCCATGCTTTCCCTTTAATCTTAAATAACTTATTCCCATTATCCATTTCATTCACCATCCTCCTATATATCCATTTAAAGCACTCATGGCGGCTGTGGCTGGTGAGGCGAGATATGTATTCCCAAGCCCCTGTTTCCCTTTAAAATTTCTGTTTGCTGTGGATACCTGCACTTCCTCCTCACCCGTCATACCAATCTGCCCCGCAGCACAGCCCCCACAACCAGCATTGCTTATTATCGCTCCTGCTTCAAACAGCTGTTCAGCTATTCCGCTTTTAAGCATTTTTTCCCATACCTTCCTTGTCGAGGGAACAATCTTCAGCATCACACCATCATGGACTTTTTTTCCTTTCAGTATATCTGCTGCCATTTTCATATCTTCAAATCTTCCATTTGTGCATGAACCAATAAACACACTGTCAACTTTTGTGTCTTGCAACTCCCTAACAGGTTTAACATTTGCGGGATTACCGGGCAATGCAACCATTGGTTCAAGACTGGCCACATCTATATCCATTTCCTTCTCGTAATTTGCATCTTTATCAGCATAGATAGGCTTTATTTTTTTATTTGATACAATTTCCATCCAATTTATCACTTCCTTACTTGGAGGAATAAATCCTATAATACCTCCCATTTCAGTTACCATTGATGCAAGAGTTATGCGACCATCTAAAGACAAGCTATCAATAACATCTCCATAAAATTCAATCGCCTTTCCCAATACATGCCCTTTTAAATTTTTAACAGTAAACAAAGCTAAATCTTTTGCTGTCCATTTTTCTTCAGGAATGCCAATAAAATTAACCTTTATTGTCGGTGGCACATCAAACCATGTTTTTCCTGTTTTAAAAATGAATGCAATATCAACATCTCCCATTCCCTGACCAAATGCACCCACAGCTCCTACAATGTTGTAATGACTATCTGTTCCAACCGCTGTCAATCCAGCATGAATTATACCTTCTTCCATTAAAACATGGCTTCCTATACCTGCATCAACATCATATAATCTAATCCCATGGCGGCGGGCAAATTTCCTGCATACCTGTTGATTGTTTGCATATCCTATCGTATTTGCAGGAGCATTGCAGTCAAATGTGAAAAAAGTTTTTTTTGCATCTTCAATATAATTTTCGTCATAATTTTCAAGCAAATTTTTTACCACTTGTGCTCCTCCAAAATCACGGGCTGTTCTTACATCAATGTCAAGCCATATTGTTTTTCCAACTTCAATTTTATCTTTGCTATGATTTTTAAATATTTTTTCTATTATTGTCATCGGAAAGAATTTATGTTCTATTATATAATATTATTGTGAAATTTATGTGTGATGAAATGCTTGGTAGCCTTGCAAAATGGTTGCGTATCCTTGGTTATGATACAAAATATGTTAGAGATATGAAAGATGATGAAATATCAAAAATTTCGTTGGATGAAGGCAGGATATTGATAACAAGAGATAAACTCCTCCATAAAAAAACACCAAATTCGATTTATGTTGAGAATAATGGGCTTGAAGAGCAAATTAAAAAAATTTTTAAAGAAAAAAATTTAAAAATTGATGAAAACAAGTTTTTGACAAGATGCATAGTATGCAATGAAAAAATAATTGAAATCGAAAAAGAAAAAGTTAAAGAAAAAGTTCCAGAGCATATTTACGCAATTCAAGATAAGTTTTATATTTGCCCAAAATGCAGAAAAATTTATTGGAAAGGAAGTCATTGGGAAAACATGAAAGAATTTATAAAAAAATTGCAGAATAATAAAAATTAAAGGGCTCGCAACCCTTTAGAAAAGGTCTGCACCCCAAAGAAGTTTTTCTCCGAGGGCTTTTTTCCGCCAGCGCTTTTTTAAAAAGGGCTGAAGGAAGGGCTCTTGGGCTCAGTAAAGCTTTTTAGGGCAATTTTATTTATGATTGTGATGAACGAACCCTTGCTGAGAGCTGAACCCTTTCTTTTCATAAAAGAAAAATATATCACTTTGAAGTGCAATCTTTTTAGAAGAATGCAAGAAATGGGTCATGCTCGATGATGAGGATCTTGAGTGCTGAGTTATTTTCTCAGCTCTTCTTTTAATTTTGATATAAGATTTACAGGCACAGCATCAATCCCATCTATTTTTGCTTTATAAACACTTACAAGGTCACCAAAATAAAGCAAATACATTGCTTCAGAAAATTCATTTTTCCCTTCTCCAAATATTTCCATTAATTTTGCCTTATTTCCATAAACTTTTTTCATGAATTCATATCTTTTTTTGATTGCCTTTGCTTCTTTCCTGCTTCTCAAAAATATACATGTAAAATTTTTGTTGTTTCTTTCCCATGATTCAATTTCATTATGATTGCATTCTGGTAGAGAAAAATTAAAAGCTGATAACTTTGCATTTTCATTGAACTGCTGTCTCCATCTTCTTGCTATTGTAGATAAAATGCTGTAGCCATATATAATGGGCATTCCTTCTATTGAATTTGCTATCTCCATGACTATTCCCATTCTTCTTTTCATTGATTTTACAACTTTTATAACATCACTATAATCTATTTTTTTTATTGCTCCAATCCTTTCTAATTGAATAATAATTGGAAATAAAAGATAACCTATGGCGGCTCTCGGCTGCATGGCAGAAGGGATAAAAATGACATTTTTTTCTTTTCCAAGCTTTCCCCCGGATGTTATTATCAAAGTTTGGCATCCCCTTTTCCTTGCTTTTTTATAACTTTCTATGGTTTCTTCTGTATTTCCACTATAGCTTACTGCAATAAATAAAGTTGATGGAGAAGAAAATTTTGGGATATTATATCCTTTATTCACAAAAAATGGAATTTTTGAAATATGGGAAATTATGTCTCCAGTTATTCCAGAGCCACCCATCCCAGAAATTATAACATTTTTTATATCATGGAAATTGAAATCATATTTTTTTCCAATTTTTATTGCATCTTCTAATTGCTCTGGAAATTTTTTTAATGATGGTAGCATAATATGCATTTCCGGATTTTTTAAATAATTGCCGAAATTTTTATATATCTGTTTAGATATATCTATATAGATGCATAAGCCATTCCTTAAAATATTCATACTAAAGCAGTTGATGGATAATAAAATGAGTGGGTATGATATAATGAAAAAATGTGAAGAATTGTTGCATTATAAACCAAGTGCTGGAACAATATATCCAGTATTGATTGGGCTGGAGAAGAAGGGTATTTTAAAAAGTAAAATAGAAGGAAGAAAAAAAATTTATGAAATGACTTCAAAAGGAAGAAAATTTATGGATGATATAACAAATTTAAAAAAAGAATTTTACGAAAAA
>JAGGSX010000037.1 GCA_021158865.1 Thermoplasmata archaeon | reverse complement strand
ACCATGTTTGTCTGGAGGAGAAAGCTGTATCAATGCAACATCTATTGGAATTATTTTTCTTCTAAACAAATCTGGAACTTTTGAAAGAAAAATTGGCGTGTAATCAGCCAACCCTTCATTTACTGCTTTCCTTGTATTTGCTCCAATAAAAAATGCATTGTGCCTAAAATTTCTCTTGAATTTCTCTTCAGTGTAAGGAGCAAGCCCTAAAGTCCATATATGGATTACTTCAGCATCAACAAAAGCTTTTGGATAACCTTCAATATAAGCAATAATCTCTCTAACTAAATAAACAGGCTCTCCGCAACCCGTTCCAATAAATATTCTATCTCCTCTATGGATGTGAGAGAATGCATCTTTTGCATCAACAAATTTTTTAGGATAAATTTTTTTGAATTCATTGAGCCAATCTGTATTATCCATGATTGTAAGCACATTACTCTTTTAAATTTATACTTTATGATTTTCAATACTCAAACAAACTTTATGTCAACAGCAAATGCACCTCTATCATTGACAATTAAAGGATTTATTTCAAAGGTTAAATCTTTGCAATAACTTATTTTCGCAATATTAAATATAGCATTTATCAGCTCTTGCTTATCCATCTTTATTCCTCTGTAACCATTGAACAAAGAATCTATTTCCAACTCATTTACCATTTCTTCTGCATCTTCTCTGGTTATTGGAATCATTCTGAAAGAATGTTTTTTATGCAATTCAGCCATTGTTCCTCCCAGTCCAAATAAAATAATTTTGCCCAGCTCCTCATGAGCTGTAACGCCAACAATAAATTCCACTCCATTTATCATTTCCTGGACAATTATTTTCTCATTAAATTTTTTCCTGAGTTTTTCAATGGCTTCCTCAAGCTCTCTCCTATTTTTAATATTTAGTATAACTCCTCCCACGTCTGTTTTGTGATATATTTTATTGGAATAGATTTTGCAGACAAGAGGGTAATTCAAAGAAATGCCATCAATTTCATTTTCAACAATGAATTGCTCCGGAATTTTTATTCCATTCTCTTTCAATAATGTGAGTATATCACCATCCATTTTCTCCATCCTTACCTTTCCATCTTTTTCAAGCCATTTTTTTCTATAAGCCAGGCAATTCATTGCATTCGTTGCCCTCCTTATATTCGGATAAATCAGAAGTTTCTTTTTTGCTTCCTCCATTATCTCGTTGCTTACCCCACTTATACAGAAGAAAACAGGCTTATTCACCTTCTTTACTTTCTCTTTCATTATGTCAATCAGCTCTTCATTTATTTTTGGTGGATGAAATTGGAGGAGGCAAAGAATCATATCCACATTTTCGCATTCTGAAACTATTTCCAGAGCTTTCCCATACATCTCATTGCTAACATCAGCAGTTAAATCAACAGGATTTTTGTAAGAGGCGAATGGAGGTAATAGTTTGCTCAATTTCTCGATGGTTTCTTCATCAAATTTTGCGAGCTCCA
This sequence comes from Thermoplasmata archaeon, assembly GCA_021158865.1. Taxonomy (GTDB): domain Archaea; phylum Thermoplasmatota; class E2; order UBA202; family JdFR-43; genus JAGGXW01. Next base: position 4,394 of record JAGGSX010000037.1, on the reverse strand, counting down.
ATTCATCAAACTCTGATATATAATCGGCTGAAATTACACCCATTCCGCCCGCTGATGTTATAATGGCTATTCTCCCCCCTCTTTTCTTATATTTGTGCAAAGCCTTAGAAAAATCTATTATTTCTTCCAAATCTCTTGCTTCAATTACACCATTCTGTTTCATAGTGCATCTTAATAAGTTCGGGGATATTTTTGAAATTCTTCCTGTATGGGATTTTATAGCTTCTTTGCTATGATGGTTTTTACCAGCCTTCAGCAATATTATTGGTTTTTTTGAGGATATTTTTCTGCATTTCTCAAAAAATTCTCTTGCATTGAAAAATGATTCGAGATACAATGCTATTATTTTTGTATTCTCATCCTTTTCCAAAAAGTCTATGGTTTCGTTTTCATTCATATCCAGTCTGTTACCAAGTCCGAGAAAGAAGGATACGCCCAGTCCTTCTTTTGCCAGCTCCTCCATCAAAATAACCCCTAATGAGCCACTCTGTCCAACAAAAGCAATATCTCCTCTTTTGTATTTTACATTGGGAATAAAAAGTGTATTTAAATTTTTGGAAGGCATCGAACCCATCCAAAAAATCGATTTATTTTTTAACTACTTTCTTTTTATTAAATTGAAAAAATAAAAAGGAGGGGAACAGGATGCATAAAAATAGGATAGGTGAATATAATTCTATCGGAATTTGCGAATTTGGACTGAATAAAATATTGCATACGAAAGAAGCAATAGCATTAATGAACAATAATTTGCCATACAATCTTATTCCTAAGGAATTCATAGGAATATTTGTAATAAATAAAACATTCGACGAAGTTATAAAAATTGCATCGGAAAAAGCGTTGAATTTTGTTATTAACAATATACTTAGGGAAGAGAAATATATGCTAAGAGGAGAAAAGAGGAGACCATGGGCAATGAAAACAAGGAGACCCTTCAGAGGATGTATAGATAAAGTAGAAATAACTTTTGAAGATAAATTGAAGTTAGCCGAAGAAGTAGCAGAAAAAATTGAATTGTCTCTTGAAGAAAACAAAAAGGGAAGACCACCTCTCTATGATATAAAAAAATTTTTGCACCTCTATTGATAAAAGGAAGTCTCTCTTTTACTGATTTATCTATTCAACTGAAAAATATAGGATATGATGCAACTATCAAAGGAATGGGAAAATCTCCATGTGCTTCAGAGCTACATTATATTTTTGAGAAAATACCTACAGAATGTTTTGAAGAAGGATTAAAAATGCTCGATGAACTATCAGCAAAATTATATTCAAAATTTGGGGAAGATTTAGATGTATTTGTAACAGATGGCACTGCTATAAGTAGCGTATATTTAGAGGAAAGGATGATTAAGCTTAAGAAAAGACTGGTTAAAGAAAGGCATGATTATACCTTTCTTGTCAGAATCCATACCAATACGATAAGATGTGTAAAAGAGCATACCAATAAAATCATGCCTTATATTACTATGATTCCTCCCAATTCAACATTTCTTGCAGATCCTGAATTTGATGTTGAAGAAAATTATAGAATGGCAGATTTATACAGGATAAATCTTCATATAAAACAGAAGAAGGTAAGGAGCAAGAGATGCAGAAAACCATTTAGAAGAGAATTTAGAAAAGCATTTGATGGTAAAGAGTATAGGAAAAGAAAGCTCGGTGAAAGATGTTTTGGAAACATAGAAATAAGAGGGGTTAAATGCTACTATAAAAAGAGAGAAAGTAAATTAAAAGGGGCAATATTGATTGCTTGTGAGCACAACATTATTCAATATTTCAAAAATAAGGCTTGGTGCAACTTATTTGTAAATTTACGCTGAAGTTACGCTGAGGATACAAATTGCTGGAACCTGAGATAACCAATTATTTGGGAATATAGGGAAAATTAAAGAATCCCCATCTTTTCATTCATTTTTATTTTGTATTGAACAAGATTTTGCTAACTCTTCAGCAAAATTCAACGGAATTAAAACAAAAAATCTGGGCGTAAACCCGAATTATTGGATGGGCTCGAAGGCATCAGCAATCCAAGAGTGTTGGGACCAATTATTTTGCAGGAGTTATTCACAGATTGTTTTATTTTGCTTTCCAATTCTTTTCTTCCAGCCTCGCCAAATCCACCTGCAATTATAATTGCAAGTTTGATGCCTTTTTCCACACATTCTTTGATTGCATTTACACTTTTCTCTGCAGGAAGAGAGATAATAGCCCAATCTATGGCATCTTTGATTTCATATAAATTTTTATAACATTTTAGTCCCTCTATTCCATCCCTTTTCGGATTTACAGGATATACTCTAAAATGATTCCTTAAATTTTTGAGTATAATATTTCCTGGCTTATTCCCTTCTGATGATGCCCCAATTATTGCTATACTTTTTGGATTTAAAATATCAGTAATATTCATATGAAAAGTTTATTCCCAATTCTTTCAGCAGTTTGTAAAATTTCTTCTGCTTTTCCTTATCATATTTTCCTATGTCTATTGCTATCCTTTCAAACTCTCCAACATATTCGTTACACATTTTCATCAATTTGGTTATATTAGTAACATATAAATATGTTTATTGCATTTTAATGTTACATAATGTAAAAATTGATGTGAGAAAATGTATAAAAGTAACACTACTCTGTTTAAAATTGATAGGATTCTGGATGAATTGCTCATAAATGCAAGGCAAAGCATACGGGAAATAGCCAAAAAATGCAAAACATACAGGCAAAAAGTTTGGAGGAAAATAAAAAAGATGGAAGAAAACGGAACAATTTGGGGTTATACCGCTGTTGTGAATGAAGAAAAAATTGGATGGAAACTTTTCATAGTTCTTATGAAAATGAAACCATTGACGAAGGAACAGGTTGAAATGCAAATTAATAGGCATAGAAAAGATGTTCCAGGGAAGCTTGCAGTTCGCCTTATTGATGCATACTACATAAATGGAACATATGACTGGATAATCATTTTTGCTGCGAAAGATTGGGCAACTGCAAGAAAATATTATGATAACATAAGAAAGGAATATGAAGAATATCTTTTGGAAAAGCCAGAAATGGTGGATATCATTTTTTCCACTATAAGATGGGGAAAAGTTAATCCAGAAATAGAAAAGTTATATGAATTTGTCTCTCCATAGAATTGATGAGGAATAACAAATTTATCTGCTATTTATATAAAAAGAGAGGGGAAAGATTATAGTTGTGAGTTTATAGCTATGGGCATACTCCAATGAGCAGGGCTATATATCGTTAAAGATGGGTCTCCATATAATGTTAGCAATGATTCCATTGTCATTGAGCAACTTCCATATATGCTCGTTGGGTCCATTGTTGTAAAGTCTCTTTCAAACTTCCACTTTTCCTTTGCTGCAGTATCTCCAATCGAATAGCCATATTTCATTATATCCTGTTCCTCTATTTGGTCCCACAAATCATTGTAGCCAAGTATTCCAGTTCCACAATTTCCATAGTATGCTATTGCTCCATGGCTGAGATAAACATCTGGAGCAAAATGCCATGCTGTTGTGCAGGAACTGAAATGCACCCACATACTATGCAAGTTTTGCCATAACTGGTCGCACCACTTGAAATGCACTATATCATACTGGCGGGGCGGCTCTGGGTCATACCATGCTCCTCCCGGCGTCCTTGGGGTTTTTCCTGTCCAATATTCATATCCATGCCATCCATCCATGCCAATTCCACCCCATATTGGATGCTCCTCTACGCCTGAGCCACCTGTTCCATGACCAACATAGTAATATGCAGATGCTCCTCTATTGAATTCATATAATAAGTTATTCCATATACAGTGTCCGCGATATTGCCTTCCATATAATGAAAACACATCTTTTACAACCCTTCCATTATATGCATCCATTCTTTCTCCGTTATTCAATCCCACACTTCCACCATCTGCAAAGTTCATCAAGCTTGAAGTAGTATAATTCCTGTATGGATTCCCAAATATTATTGCTGGATACAATACACTTCTTTCAATATATGATGCCATCTCAGCAGGAGTTATACCAATAAGTTGCCCGGCTGCAGATTCATTCCCAGTCAATGCTTTTATGAATGGTATTCTTATGTCATGTCGGGGAGCAACCACGCCAATATGCTCTCTCCCATTTTCATCCAAGCCAAGATTATCTATATAGCTCTGCACGGGTTTAACAACATTGCTAAACCATCTTAAATGCTCATCCCATCCAATCGGCGGGATTTCTCCATTCTTTATATAGTCCATTATTGGTTTACTTGCTCTCGATAAATGCCCTGTTGAGAGGCATCCATGGTAATAATCTCCTTTATATTCATCATGTGTTGCTATTGCATCAGCCCAGTGATATGCTTTCCCCATTTCTCCAACACGCAGCACTGGCGAACCA
>JAGGSX010000001.1 GCA_021158865.1 Thermoplasmata archaeon | reverse complement strand
ATGATTATGGTATCTTGCTTGACTATTCCACCAACAATTCCATATACAATTGCAACATTTATTCAAATAATGATTATGGTATCTATACTTCTTCTTCATCCAACAATACTATATTCAACTGCAACATTTATTCAAACAATGATGGTGGTATCTTGCTTGACTATTCCGCCAACAATTCCATATACAATTGCAACATTTCAAACAATTGGCGTGGCATCTACCTGTCTTATTCGAGCAACAACATCCTCACGGACAACAACGCTTCGAACAACAGCGACGACGGCATCTACCTGCGTTTTTCAAGTAACAACATGCTTATTAACAACAATGCTTCAAACAACAAATATGGTATCTACTTACTGTATTCGAACAACAACATGCTTATTAACAACAATGCTTACTCAAATAACAAATATGGTATCTATCTGAGTTACTCTATCAATAACAGCTTTACCAACAACAGTATGTCAGAAAACAAATATAACTTTGATATTTATGGAGACTTCCATCTTTCTCATTATATCCATAGTATAGACAGGAGCAACCTCGTAAATGGAAAACCAATTTATTACTGGATTAATCAACAAAATCAGCAAGTGCCGAATGATGCAGGATTTGTGGGGCTTGTAAACTCTACAAATATAACGGTAAAAAACTTAAATCTAACGAATAATGGACATGGAATCCAACTTATCTATACAAACGATTCGACAATAGAAAACACGAGTATCTCGAATAACAAATATGGTATCTACTTATCTTATTCGTGTAACAACACAATCACGAGGAATAACGTTTCGAACAACTATTATGGTGTCTACTTGAATGATTCGCCATACAATAATATTGCTCGTAATACAGTTAAATCATGCGTTGAGACTGGAATTACTCTTGATTATTTTCCGGCTCCTGGTCCATATTTACCACCAGTTGGATTTGGTGATCCAGATGACGAATGGATAGATGAACCTTTAGCTTATGATGAAGACTTGGATACCTATGCCAAAGTTTATGTTCCTCGCATGAGCTCTTCTTCATATTTGGAACTCCTTACTCCCACTGAAAAGAGCCAGGGAATTCGCTTTTGGTTGGACCCTGGAAGCAAAAATTATCGTCCTCAAATAGACCTCTTTTATGATGGTGGATGGAATTTGCTTGTGCGTTGGGGTGAATATAGTACTCCTCCACCTAGTGGGGAATGGGTTGAAGTTGATTACCCACAGGAGATACTTACAAAGACCATTGAAAAAGCCAGAATAAGTTTTACCAATTATGGATTTATGTCTGGTGGGTATGTTCATCTCAGCGAATTTCAATTCAAAACTACGCTTAATATTTCTTCTTCAAACAATAACATCGTTCGAAATACCGTCTCAAAGAATGGTGTCGGCATTCGCTTGTATCATTCTTCTGGCAACAGAATATACCTCAATAACTTTATAAATAACACCGATAACGGTTATTCTAAAGATTCAAGCAACACATGTAACTCTCCATGGGAAATAACCTACACTTACAATGGCAGCACTTACACAAGTTATCTAGGCAATTACTGGAGCGATTATGGTGCATACTTACCACCAGTTGGATTTGATGATCCAGATGACGAATGGATAGATGAGCCTTTAGCTTACGATGAAAATAGAGATACCTATGCCAAAGTTTATGTCGGTGCAAGTGCATCTTCTTGGTTGGAACTCACTGCTCCCTCTGAAGAGACTCAAGGCATCCGATTTTGGGTAAATAAAGGTGCTCTTCGGATAGAAATACATTATGATGGGCATTCGGATTGCCTCGGGGATTGGGATTGGCCGTATTCTTACGCACCAAGTAACGAATGGGTAGAAGTTAGCTATCCTTCAAAAACAATTGAAAAAGCTAGAATTAGATTTAATACTGGGATGATGGGGGGATATTGGGGTCGTCTTTACGAATTCCAATTTAAGCCTACACCGAGCAATTACTCTGGAAGCGATGCTGACAGAGATGGAATAGGAGATACTCCCTACAGCATAGATGGAGATAATGATTATTATCCATTGATAGAACCTTTTGAGAGTTATGATACAAATCCTGCTTTTACAGAAAACCTTTGGCCAATGTTTCAACACGATGCACAACATACTGGCAGGATCTCCCTTGCTGGGCCAGGATCTGTTGAAAATCCTGAAATCAATATGCTAGCTGGTGGTTCAGATACTGATTATTTCTATACCCCCGTTATTGGTTCCGATGGTTCTCTTTATTTTAAAGGCAGAATAAACGGAAATGAAGGAATTTATGCTTTCACTCCAGATGGAACCGAAAAATGGTATTATCCGAGCTTGTTAATCTACACTAGTTCCCCAACTGTTGCGTATGATGGGAGTATTTATTTTTACGTCTGCAGAGAAAGATATTATAATGTATCATTAATAATGCTTCACTCTGACGGAACCCTTAAGTGGGAAAAGACTCTCCTCAACGCATATCCTTATGGTTATCCAGCAATAGACAATAATGGAATAATTTATTTCTCAACTTTATACAATGGATCGGTAAAATTAATAGCCCAAGATCCAGATTCTGGAGATTTTCTTTGGGTCTATGAAACACATGGATATAAATTTCCATCTGCTCCTGCAGTTGGTCAAAATGGAGTGATTTACTTTGGGGCGGGTGACACACTTTTTGCAATTAATCCTAATGGAACAGAGAAGTGGCAGAGAAGTTTTCCAGCAATTTTCCTTAACGGTTCCCAAATTCTTGACCAGACTACTGTAGGAACTCCTTCGATCGCTGATGATGGTACAGTATATATTCTAGTGGGAAAAGAAGTAGAATGGGGATCACTTACTGCTGGCGGCTGGTACACCGGTCTTCATGCAATTGACCCTAAGAATTCCTACCAAGAAAAATGGGTGAGATATATTAAAGGCACCCTTGTAGAAAAGTCCCCGACAATAGATGGTAATGGAAATATTTACATTGCAGGGGGCTGTGCTCCAGCCGGTGATTGGAGCACTACTTTGTACGGTTTTAATTCGCAAGGAAATAACTTAGAAAATTGGCCACTTAATCTTGGATATGTGGGAAGAGCCGAGTCATTAATAGCAGATAAAGAAGGTATAATATATGGTATTTTTGGAAGTCACTCTGTGAAAGCTTTTGATCAGTATGGAAATCAAAAGTGGTCACTTCAGGTGTATGACAGCTGCCAAGATTATCCTCTTTCAATAGGTAAAAATGGCACTCTATATGTTCCCGGTAGGAAGTGGCTTTATGCCATTAGTTCAGAGACAGGAAATCATCCTCCTGTTGTTAACTCGCTATCAGTCACTCCTTCTGAAATAACAATTGGAAGCGGGCAACCATTTACAATTTCATATACTGTATCAGATGATAAAGGCTTAGAAAGAGTGGAGTTGTGGAGGGCAAAAAGTGATGAGGATCCAGGAGAAGGAAGCCCTCTATGGGAAAAAATTAAAACGCAGGATGTATCGGGAACAAGTTATTCTGATTCATTTACTGATTCTCCGTCATCGCTTGGAATATATTGGTATGGAATTCATGTAATTGATAAAGCGGGACAATGTAGATCTGAGAGAGATTATGGAAAAGGGCCAATAAAAGTAATGGTAGTTGGTAATAGCTGTATCACGCCTCCGTCTTATTTTTCATTGTCAAAAGTGAATAAAGTGATAGACTGGGCAGAGAATCAAAAAGATAAAACAAATTGGTATGGATATTGTACAGCATTTGTGCAAGATTCCTTTAAAACATATTTCAGATTTGGTTCAGCAAATGCTTTAATGAATTATTTAATTGGTAGCAACTTATTTTGCTCAGACAAAAGCGTTATTCCTCCAACAGGAACATTGGTATTTTTCTCTGCTATAGAACCGTATAAGAAATATGGGCATGTGGGAATATCCGTAGGGGATGGAAAAGTCATTCATTCTTACGATAAGGTTCGCACAGATAGTATAAATACAATTGAAAATCTTAATTATATAGATTCTTATCTTGGCTGGGCTTATCCACCAAAGGAATGGTTCTACCAAAAATTTAGTAATAACTATAAAAAAGATGATTATATTATTAAAGAAGATGAATGGAATTTGAGAGATATGCCAACGACATATGGGAATATTATAACAAAAGTCGGCGGTGAGGGCATAATAGTTGAAGATGAATATAATGGAATATGCAATGGAAGACACTACTGGTGGCATATAAGATATAAAGATGCAAATAATAATGAGCATGAAGGATGGTGTGCCGAGGAAGGTATAGTAGATGATACCGAAAGAAATTATGTTGAAGAAGAAAAATTAGAAAATAAAATTAATACTTTATTAGAGAGCTTAAAGAGTGAGCACCTTCCTTTAAATCTTTTAGATGAAAATGTATATTCTTGGTGGGAAAAACTTGGTTGGGGAGCAATTGTTACATGGAAAAATTTTAAAGAATGGATTATGAATGAATATGACCAGTATTATGATTTTTATAACACAGGAGTAAAACTTCACTATGATAGCATCATCTCTTTAGAGAAGGCTAAAAAATTTTTAGAAAACGGAGATATAGAAAGTGCTAAGAAATATCTAGATAAAGGGTTAAGTTATCGTAGGGCATCTATAGCAAGTTTTGATGGAGCGTGGGCTGTTTTTATGGAAAATGCTGATGAGACAGAATTGGCATTAAAAACAATACATGATGCGTGCAAAATAATTTCATTAGCCGGACTTTCTGCAATTGCTCCTCCTGTTGCTGCCGATTTGGAAAAGGTTTATATTGCAGTTGATTTTTGGGCAGATTACGAGACAGAAGGGCTTAACGAAGCTACAAAAAATGTTATAATAAGCATAATAATAGACAATATTTTCAATAAAGTAACGATTTCAGAATCAAATGGAAAAACAATCAAGCAATACATTGAAAAAAGCGGGAGAGATGTATCTTTTGATTTGATACGAAAAGCAATGAAATCTCAAAAAGATGAGGTTAGTGGAGAAATTCTAAGAGGAATAGGAAAATATACCTCTCAAATAGCCAAAGATGATATTGAAAAACTTATAGATAAAATCGTAGATGAATATCTTAAAGAATTGAAAGAAACAATAGAAGGAAAGTGTCCAATTTCAATCAGAGTTTACAATTCCAAAGGAAATATCACCGGGTTGATAAATGGAAACGTGAAGCAGGACGTTCCATTATCATTCTATTGTAATAACACCATCACAATTTTCTTCCCAAATGATACATATGTTACTGAAGTAGTAGGAACAGATAATGGAACTTATGGTTTGGATATAACATCGGTTGAAAATGGCACGAGCCAGACATTTGCAAGAACAAATGTTTCAATATCAACGAATGTAACTCATCGATACATCATTAACTGGAGTACCTATGAATCTAATTTCCAGATAGATTCTGATGGCGATGGTATATTTGAGCATAATATTACACTTCAACCACCGGTTGCATCCTTTGTCTACACACCTATAAATCCAGTAGTGAATCAGGTGATAACCTTCAATGCCTCTTCATCTTATGATCCGGATGGAGATATATTAAATTACACTTGGCAATTTGGTGATGGAACAATAGGGTATGGAGAGAATCCTACCCACCAGTATATAGATGATGGAACTTATTTAGTTAATCTCATGGTAACAGACAATGACGGGGTAACTGATATAATTCAAATGAATGTTACTGTTTCAAATATTCCTCCTGTTGCAAACTTTTCATATTCTCCATCAAATCCAACAGATTTGGATACAATTCAATTTACAGATTTAAGCTATGATTTAGATGGTTCAATAATAAATTACACTTGGCAATTTGGTGATGGTTCAATAAGCTATGAAAAAAATCCAAGCCATAAATATGCTGATGATGGAATATATAATGTTACTTTAATTGTAAAAGATGATGATGGAGCAACTGCAA
>JAGGSX010000111.1 GCA_021158865.1 Thermoplasmata archaeon | reverse complement strand
TAATGTATGTCATCATAGCGAGTTATATAACCATACATTTTATGTTGATGCAACACCACCAGAAGCAACCATAGAAATGCCAAAATGCTATAGAGCAGTATATGGAGGAAAGGTAGATATAGTATTCCTCATTGATACATCTGGAAGCATGAATCCAGTGTGGGACACTTTGGATAGCAATTTAAATTCATTGATAAATTCAATCAGGAGCGCCGGAGTTGATTTGAATGTAACCGCATATGCATTAGAAGATTTACCGGGTGTAGCGTTGCCAAATATATCATCGTTTACATATCCAATAACGACGACATGGTTCAATGATTCGAACATTTCAATACCAAATGATGAATCATGGGGAACTGCTCTTTCATGGATTGCATTGTGGTATCCATGGAGAGAGGGTGCAATAAGAGTTGCAATTCCAATAAGTGATGAATGTGCCTATGATGGAGATGATGGTGGTCCAGAGGATGCAAATGATGCTCAAGCAGTAAATGAATCTGCATCTTTGTGTCATAATAATTCTGTAACGGTATTTCCATTCTATCATACGATGTTTTACACACCTCCATTAGCATGTGTTCCAGAAATGGAAAAGGTGGCAAATGCAACTGGAGGAGAGGTCTTCAATATAACCGATTTGTCCGGCTTTTCATCAGTATTCCTCAATATAGTTCGTGGAGTTGCTATAAAAGAATCAATAAGCTGCAATGCTACAATACATCTTTCTGCTATAGATTATCCAATAACAACAGGAAAAGTTGTAGACCAGAAACAAACAGAAGCAAATGTTTATGATGGAATAGAAAATATAACATTTACGCCACTATATACAGCCCAGAGTTTTGTGCCAAGTGTGGATAAACTGGATGCAGTGCAGTTATTGCTTGACTCAGGAAGTGGAGGGACAATAAATGTGAGCATATACAATAGCGGTCTACAACTACTTGGCTATAATGAAACAGTGTTATCGTCATTGAGTGAAGAATGGATTCAATTCCATTTCAATCCAGCAATTAATCTGACAGTAGGAGAAACATACTGGATAGCGGTAAGAGCATGGCCGAGCACGAATATATCATGGATGTGGTACAACATGAGTGATTTATATCCAAATGGAATAATGATAAGAAGCGGCAGCATTGATACAGCCCATGATTTTGCTTTCAAGACAGAATATTATGGCGATGTGGAAGCTGCCTGCGCTGCCGGCTTGGAGAACATATATTATGGATATGAATACAAGGGTGTATGGCATCCAAATAGCATGGATGACAATACAAGTAAGCATGGACAAGTGTTTAACATAAGTAATTATTATAATGAAAGCGAGATAAATAGCAGCTTTGGAGGACATGTATTGTGGTATGTCTATAACGATAGCCTTGGAATTAACTTTACTCAGGAATGCAAGCATGAATTGTATTACTGGGCTAAGGATAATATATGTCATCATAGCCTCGTATATCATAGAACACTGTATGTTGACAATAGTCCGCCGAACATAACAAAAATGCATCCAAGCTGTTATGAGGTTGTAAACGGAACACCATATCTGGGAGTTGGAACAAATATAACATTGTTTGCAGATGATATGCCAGAAAGCAACTGCTCATCTGGAACATGGTTGTATTGGAGATATGTATGGGATAATTATACATCTAATGAATCAGAATATTATCCATTCCTCTATCATGAAGGGTTTGAAGAAAAGCCAACTGGCTGGATCATATCATATCCATGGTGGGGAATAGGTGCCACATGGCATGATGGAAATACTTCTATAGGAACAGTGAATGATACCAGCTATATTGGCTGGTCAGGGCTGGGATCAAATGCTATACATCTTCCAGATATTCCAAAGATAACATTGACATTCTGGCAACGTGCCGATAATCTAAGCGATTACGATGCTTCAAATATGTTTGGAATAATAAATGAAAGCGGTGTTTTCATACCACTCAAATTCTTCTACAAGGAAGATATGAGCAATGATTGGCAGAAGGTTACAATAGACTTGACACCTTATGCAAATCAGACAATCAAGCTTCTTTGGATATACGAGAATGATTATGGTAAAGGAGAGGTATGGTTCATTGATGATGTTAATATAACTGGATGGTATGGTGTTTATGGTTATGAAAATGTAACACAAAATATTTCATTTAATGAAGAATGTCATCATACATTGTATTACTTTGCTGAAGATACAACTTGCCATAATACAACTGTCCATAGCCAAGAATATTTTGTTGATGGAACTCATCCAGATACAAATTATGAGAATATTTCAACCAATTGCACAGATGATGCTCAATGGAATGCTACTGGAAACTATTGGCAGGCATGTGATTGGGCAAACATAAGCTTTGTCATCAATAACATTGGAATAGAGCCATGCATATATCCATATACATTCACTTATGTAAGATATGTAAATAAAGTGTGGAATGAAAGCAGTCAGAGTTTCGATAATATTTCATATCCAGATGCTGCTCATGGGGTGCTAATAAATGGCTATTATTGGTATAATATAACAGATACATTATATCTTAATATAACAGAAGGATGCAATCATACTATCTATTATTTCTCAACTGATGGAGTATGCAATGTTGAGCCTGTTAAAACAATAGAAGTGCACATTGATGATATGCCTCCAAAAACAATACCAAGCTTTATTAATTTCAATTGTGGAGAGGTGCCAAAAGTCAACAACATTTACTTCATAAATCCACACACTCTTATAGGCTTAAGTGCAACAGATTATCCGATAGGATGTGCCTCTGGAGTCAAAGAAACTCACTATAGAGTGTGGAAATATAATGACAGCGATGGACAATTTGATATTCCATTGACAAATGGATGGGAAATATACACCAACCCAATAAATCTATCGAAATTGGTTGATGAAAATTATTCAATATGCGGAGCTTATGAATTATGGTATAATAGTTCTGATAATTGCTGCCATCAAGAAAAGAGGAACATAATGGATTTAATCGTTGACTGTAAGCCACCTACAACAACCAAGGAATTTGCTGGAAACTTTGTTAAGGGCGATATTGAAGGCGTAAATGTGACATGGGTTAATAATAACACAATAATATGGCTCAACGCAACAGATGGAAGCGGACAGAGAAGCGGAGTTAAACGCATATACTGGGAAATAGTGAATAATGTAACCGATGAGACAAACTATTCAGATAATCCTTATGAGCATCAGAAGGATTATCATCATGCCATTTCAATGGGAGATTTGGTAAGCGACTTTGGTTTAACTGATGGAAGATATGATTTCTTCCATTGGGCAATTGACAGGGTATGCAATGAAGAAAAGACGCATCACAAACAATGGATTGTCTTAGATACAAGTGCTCCGACATCCAGAGTAGCACAGGAAAGCCTTCCACCAGAGCCTTATAACATAACAACAATTCCATTTGATATTACTGTGAAGAATATCACAGACCATGGTTATAATGGAGGCGTTGGTATATGCAAAGTTGAAGTATATTCCAGTTATAGCGAGGACAATACCACATGGGAAGGATGGGCGCTATATGCAACAAACACGAGTTTAATAACAAATCCAGATGGAAGCGTTGTGGATTGGACATTGACATTTACAGCTCCAAATGGCTCTGGCTATTACAGATTCAGGTCAATAGCTTACGACTGCCTTGGAAATTCAGAAACCCCACCATTTGAATATGGATATGAATGGCATGGATATGATGCATCTTGCTATGTATATGCAGATACAGAACCACCAGTAATTCATAAGGAAGATGGGCAACCAAAAGTTGGAATAAATACTTGTGGAGAAACAATATATGCACTATATGCTCTTACATGGGACACGCCAATTTATATAAATGTGACAGATTTGCCGGATGCGGAAAATGCTACAGGTGTGAACAAACTGATGATTGCATTCACGCCACCGGGCGTTCAGCCAAGTGCATCGGATTGGATTAATGTTCCACAAAGTAGCTGGACTACAATTGAACCAGGAAATTCAGGACATTACAGGATAAGCTATGTATTTACTCCAAACAATTATTCCTCGTATCTAAATTCAGGAGAAATTTATCATCTATATGTATACGCTGCTGATGTATTGGGACATGAAGTGGAAAATAAAACGCAAAAGTTTGTGGTAGATGATACTGCTCCAACGGCATCGATAACAATAGAAGGAAATGATACTGTATCGTGGGACAAAAGAACATTCAACATAACTGTAAATGCGACCGATAATGCTGCTGGTGTCAAAAATATAACATTATACTTTAGATACAGCGAAGACGGTGTGACATGGGGAAATTGGATGAAATATGATACTCTTATAAATGCGGAGAACCATAAATGGCACTTCAAGTATGCGCCGGCGCCAACATATTACAAACCTGGCTACTATCAATTCTATGTATATGCAGAAGATAAACTTGGAAATAACAATGGATTGCCAACAGTAGCAACAACACCAATGGCAAGTTGCTATGTAGCTCCAATACCAGAAGATTTCAATGGAGATGGAAGGGTGAACGTTATAGATTTATATCAGATAATATCACACTGGGGCGATACTGGTGCTCCAGGATGGATACCCCAAGATTTGCATTCTGATGGCGTAATAGATGCTGGAGACATATATCAGTTAATAACCAAATGGACTGGTTGAGCGTAAAGGAGGAGATGATAAAAATGAAAAGCATAAGGAAAAAAATAATCTTCCCTCTATCTCTTCTTATTTTATTTTCCTTAGTTATTCCTTTCACACATGCAGATAATGGAACAGCAGAAATGAGCATATTGCCACAATCTCAAGTTGTTTACTTTAATCAAAATTTTACCGTTGATATTGTAGTAAATGCAGAGAATGTAAGCGCTGTGCAATGCTGGGTAAGTTTCAACGCTTCTCTATTAAAAGCAATAAAGGTGACAAATGGAGAGATGTTTGACAACTTACTCATGAATGGAACAATAGATAATTCTAATGGAACCATTAAAAATATAGTGGGTTATTCATTAACTCCAGTAAATGCTTCTGGAGGAAAAGTTTTTGCAACAATAAAATTCCAGGCAAAAGATAAAGTTGGTATTTCTTCGATAGAATTAATTAGTGGATACTGTAGTGCGCTACCTTACGAGAATTTAACCTTGCATAACGCTACTGTGGAAGTAAGAAATCCTCTGGTTAATATTGCCATGTTACCTTCATATAATCTTATTGGAAATGAAACTACAAGTATGGATGTGAATATTACTCCAAATGGAAATGAAATAACTGTTTTTACATGTAATATTACTTTTGATGCAAATTATTTTGAGGTTATAGGTGTAACAAATGGTGGATTATTTGGTGTATTCGATTATAGTGTCAATAATTCTTCTGGCACTATAAATATTTTTGCATTGGTTACAGATGTGAATAACCCAGTAACGACAAATGGAACACTTGCGACAATAGAATTCAAACCAAAACTAACTGGGTTAACAAATATTAATCTAACAGATGTGCAAGTTTATGGAGTTGGGCAACAGCTACATTATACAACATCAAATGCTACGCTTGAAGCAGATTTGAATCCACCAGATATAAGCATGCAATTTGGACAGCCATACTATAATGATGGCATAAAAAACTGGATTTCTTCTTATACACCAATCTATATAAATGCAACCGATGAACATGATTATACTATATATTATTGTATATGGAATGGAAGCTGGCAATCATGGACGGATGGATCAATAAATGCAAATGTAACCATCTTTTTAGCTGATGAAGGAAAGCATTATATTGAATATTATGCAAAAGATAATTTAAATAATACATCTCCAATATATAATCGGACAGTTTATGTTGACAACAGCCCACCAGATATAAGCAAGCAATATGGAAAGCCATATTATAATGATGGAACAAATGAATGGATTA
>JAGGSX010000016.1 GCA_021158865.1 Thermoplasmata archaeon | reverse complement strand
AACATATAAGTATTGTAGAATGCAGGAAAAATATAGATTGAATATATGGTATGTATTTTCAAATACTAAAAATCATTTTAATATATGGTATTGGATACCTGTTTTAAAAGTTAGAGAAATAGGAAAAAATAAAAAATTTGGAGATTACTTTGGTATTCCTCTGGAAAATTTTATTGTAGTTTCTAAAAATCAAGGAATAGATAAATTATTCTTGGAAATGATGGAACTTGAGGGAAAATAAAGAATATAAAAATCCTGCTTAATTAATTTTCATTTTTAGAAAAAAATATATTCTAAAGACCTCTATTTCATATTGAAAACCAATTTATTATATCCTTCTTTATAATTTTCTTCAATTCATCCTCATTTTTTATCGGTTTATTTTTTACCAATTCAGCAGCAATTTTTTTTCCAATGAATGGAATATTTTTTAACATTGTAAACCCTGCCTTATTTATGTTGAATGGGTATTCAATTGCTGAGACACTTCTATAACCATGGTCATATATTTTAACATCAACAAATTTATTAACCAACGTTCTATAGGGTAAATAGACTAAAATAGGATATGAGCCAATCTGGCGGCCATAGGTAGAATTTCCAACATTTATCTCAAGATATACATTTTTTAATACAGAGCCATGGGGCAACAATTTTTGTAGCATTGTCCTATTTATTTCATTATTTACAATTCTCTTGAATTTTTTAAAATATGTTTTATTTATTCTGATAACATTCCCCCTCAAATCAACAACCTGTCTTATATTTATTCTTCTCAAAAGCAAACCTTTATTTAAAACTTCTTTTAAAAATAAATAATTTTTTTCATAAGTTTCTTTGCTCTCTCCCTTCAATCCAAAAAGAATATTTATTCCTGGCAATAGATATGGCATTCCATTGCTTCCCTTTTTCCTTCCAATCTCATTCAATATCTTTATAGCTTTCATGACTTGTTCAGGATATGCATTCAAATTATTTTCTTCTATAACTTTTTCATCTGCCGTTTCCATTCCAAATGCAGCTGTATTGCCAGCTGTTCCATATTTTACCAGCAATTCCGCTATCTTCCTGCTTTCATTTTCCCATTCTGAAATAATGGCTGGATTTGCATTATCTATGTGAAGAACATTTAAATTTAATTTATTTATTCCCTTTAGCAATCTTTCTACTGCATCCACATTTGGCTTTGGTGTCTCACTTTTTCCTATTCCTTTAGCTTTGTAAGAGAAAAAACATGTTTGACAACCTAATCTAAAATTTTTAACACCAAACTCATTCAAAATTTTAATTTCATTTATTATATCTTTTTCCTCTCTCATAATGGGCTTACCAAAAGAAGGTTCCATGCAAAAACTACAACCATTAAACCATCTTATGCATCCACGATATGTTTCTATCTCTGCAATTAAAGGCTGTGGATAATCAGGATGCTGCTTTACAACTTCGGCTCCCATTAAAGACCACTTTCTCCATTCCTGCATACTCCTTCTTCTATTGCCTACTTCTCCATTCAAAAAATCATATATAAAAGCATCTCCATCTAACATGGCAAGATAATCAACCCATTTTTTTACACTCAAGGGAGGCTTCCCGCCTCCTTGCCCAAGCCCATAGACGGCGGAGGAGCCAGCCAATATTTTTATTCCTTTAAAATTTTCTGCTATTCTTTTAAACTCATTGAATGAAATTGGCATCGCTCTGATATATTTCCCGGGGACAATTGCCCCAGCAACTATTATTAAAGTATCTCCTTTAATTCTTCTTCCTTTCCTCCATTCTTCGATTGTTATATATTCATATTTTCCACCAGCGTCTCTAATTGCACCTGCTATATATCTTATATAAGGGGAAATATATGGAGGGACACCAAAGCATGAAGGTTCATCAATAAAACCATCTAATATTGTAATCACATTTTTAATTGCATCCATGCATATAAACTTTCCAGTGGAAATAATGGGGTGTGGGAGGGTGAATAAAAGCTAATCAATACAACTCATAATAATATTCTCCAATCTCTTTTTGCTCTCTATCCAATTTTGAATCCAATTTATTCACCCTTGGTCTGTTGCTTTCTTCGTCTCTCCTAAAAGTTATGCCCAAATCTTTTAAGAAGATATTCATTCCCTCTCTCAGACTGAATGGACCCAATCCAATACCATGTTTTTCTGGTTCTCCAGTAAAAACCATAAGAGATTGGCTGACCATATCAATAAAATAAACATCATGTTCTACAACCAGAGCAGCTTTTCCCTCTTTTTCCATAATTCTTTTTATTATTTTTGCAACCTTCATTCTTTGCTTGGCATCTAAATATGCAGATGGTTCATCCAATAAGTATATATCTGCTTTCATTGAAAGGCAAAATGCTATTGCAACTACTTGTAATTCTCCACCAGAGAGGTTTTTTATTTCATTATCATATAAGTCCTTTATTCCTAATGGGATTAAAATTTCTTTTTCATAAAATGAATGGAAATTCTTTTTATTATTCTCAAAAATATCTTTAACTTTTCCTTCTATTACCCTAACATATTGTGGCTTGTAACTAACTTTTATTTTTGAATTAACTCTTCCTTTATCGGGAGCAATAACGCCTGCAAGTATTTTAACAAATGTTGTTTTTCCTATTCCATTTGGTCCAACTGCACCAATAACTTCTCCTTTATATATCTCCCCTCCTTCCACTTCAAGTTTGAAATTTCCAAAATTTTTCTCAATTCTTCCAAATTTTATTAATGGCTCTGCTTCTTTTTTCTCTCTCGGTGGATGTTTTTCAAATTTTATTTTCTCTCCAAATCTTACATTCTCTTCTTTTAAATACCCAGAAAGATACAGATTTATCCCATGTCTTATGTTTTTTGCTCCAGCAACAATTCCATACACTCCTTTTTTTCCATACAATATATGAACAATGTCTGCAAGAAAATCTAAAATGGCAAGGTCATGTTCTACAACAACAATCATTTTATCTTCAACCATGCTTCTTATTTTCTTCGCCATCTCAAGTCTATTCTTTATATCTAAATAGGATGATGGCTCATCAAAAAAATATATATCAGCATCTCTTTCCATTGCAATCGTTATCGCTATCTTCTGTAATTCTCCCCCAGATACCTCATTCATCTTTCTATCCATCAAATTTTCAAGCCCTTCTCCTTTAACACCCATTTCATTTATAAATTGCCCAACTGTGCCATTGTAGCGCAGAAGTTTATCAACATATTGTGGCTTATAACCAACCTTTATTTTTCCATTTATCAAATCTCTAAAAAAGTTATATAGCTGGCTTCCTTTCCAGTAATTTATTATTTCGTCCCAACTTTTTTCGCCATTTCCTAAATTTGGCTTCAATTTTCCAGAAAGAATATCCAAAGCAGTTGTCTTTCCTATTCCATTTTCTCCAAGCAAACCAACAACTTTACCTTTTATTGGCATAGGAAGATGAAATAATCTGAAACCATTTTCTCCATATTGATGCACGACATCCTGTTTTAACTCATCGGCAAGATTTTCTATATGTATTGCTTTGAAAGGGCATTTATGAACGCATATACCACATCCAACACAAAGTTCTTCGGATATCAATGGCTTTCCATCTCTCAAAATAATTGCTTCAATTCCATTTCTAACTGGCGGGCAATATTTTATGCATTCTTGGGAGCATTTCTTGGGCTGACATCTATCCCTATCTATAACTGCTACCCTCATTTTCTCATACTATACCAAGCTATCTTATCGAGTGCATTTATTAGATGCAGAGGTTCTTCAAATAAGGGAATACCCAATTTTGCAAGCTTTTTTCTTTGCTTGCTAATAAATTTTCCTCCCATAGCACTTGCCACATATATCCTCCTATCTTTCTTAAATTTTTTATAGAATACATCTATTGTTTCTGCTAATGGAGCATCTTGAAAAACAAAATTTAATATAACAATAGCCACATTTTTATCTAATCTGTAAATTGCATCTAAAAAATCTTTTGATGTTGCGCTTCCTGTTAAATCTATAAGATTGGAATGAAGATCCAAATATCTCTTATCATTTAAATAGTCGCATGCGATGACGCCGGGGCCTGCGCCATTTGTTATTATTGCAGTATTTCCATTGAAAGGTAAGCCCTGCATGCTGATTATCTTTAAAATACCAAAAAATTCTTCAAAATTATCTGCAATGATTATGCCCTTTTGTTTACAAACTCCTTTAAAAATTTCATAGTTTGTTGCCATTGCTCCAGTATGTAAATTCGCTGCCTTTTTCCCTAATTCAGTCCTACCCGCTTTTAAAACAACAACAGTCTTTTCAAATTTCATATCAAAAAATTCTTTGGCAAAATCTTCTGCGTATATTGCTATTATATCAGTTGATTTATCTTTCTCAAGATATTTTACTAAATCAAATTCATTTACATCAGCTTTATTACCATACGAAACAAATTTTGAAACCCCAATTCCTTCATTTGCAAATCTTTCCAATAAACCAATCCCAAAAGTTCCTGATTGCGTCAAAATTGCAACATTTCCTGATTTTGGTAAATTCATATTCCGTTGAAAAAATGTATTGAATTTGTTTCTTCCATTAAAAACCCCTATACAATTTGGACCAATTATTCTTATATCATATTCTTTTGCTTTTTTTATTAATTCTTTCTCTAACTGTTCATTTCCTGCTTCCTTGAATCCTCCAGATATTATAATAACTCTCTTTATTCCTTTTCTATGACATTCTTCTATGGCATTTATTACATTTTTTGCATCAATAGCAACAACAGCTAAATCTACAGTTTCTTCAATTTCTTCAACACTTGTATAACATTTCAGTCCCATTATTTCTTTCCTATTTGGATTTACTGGATAAACATTTTTTTTACTTTTTATTATATTCTTCAAAATCTCATAACCAATTTTTCCCTTCTTGGCTGAAGCTCCGATAACTGCTATGCTATTTGGATTGAAGAATACATCCATTTATTCTTCTCCCAAAATTACAACATCTTTTACAGATTTGACTGAATCAAATGGAAAAATTAGGTAACCATCTTCATTTTGGTGATATAAACGAGGGTCAATTTTATCAGATGGTTCAACAATTAAGTCCATTAATTTACCTGTATTTTCATCTGCTGTTATGTTTTTTATTATGCCTAAGTATAACCCCTCTCGGCTCATTACTTTTTTCCCCCTCAACTCATTTTCCATTGCTTTCATTTTTATCAATATGAAATTACATAAGCTTTTTTAAATTTGTGGGTTTATTTTGGAGATAAGTGGGCTAGGCCGGATTTGAACCGGCGACCTCTGCCTCGTAAGGGCAACGTCATAACCCCTAGACCACTAGCCCCTGCCATTATAATCTTTTTCATTTTTAAGTTTTGTGAAGATTTTTAGTAAAAACCCGTCTATTGTTTTAAAAAGATTCTCAAGCAAACAATTATCATTAAGAGGTAAAGGTAAAAGAGGAAAGAAGAAAATAGATGGGAAAATCATAACAGCCCATTAACTAAGATATGCTATGCATAAATCCAAAATAACTACCCTGTCCTAAGGATACCAATCCTTTTTATTTTTTCATAAAATTCTTTCAAGTTTCTAACAACATACTCCCCACTTTTCATGCTTTTTCTATCTAAATAAAATGCTTCTATGCCTGCCTGCTTGGCTGCCATGTAATCAAATTCAAGATTGTCTCCAATATGAATCATTTTATTGCATTCTATTTCCAAAAATTTGCATATTTTTTTATAAACCTCTCCATCTTTTTTCACTCTTCCAAAATCGCTTACAGAAGAAAAAATTTTTTTGAACTTGCTTTTTAAATTTAATTCACTGACTTCAAATTCTATGAATTCGCGGGCTGCATTTGATATTATTATCAAATATTTATTTTTCAATTTATTCAAAACCCATTCAACTTCTGGATATAATTTCAATTTATTCCTGCATTCTTCAAATATTTCTTTATAACTGTGATTTAAATTGAATTTTTTTAGCCAGTATTTTAT
>JAGGSX010000091.1 GCA_021158865.1 Thermoplasmata archaeon | reverse complement strand
GACAAAGATTCTAAAGGGGTTCTTAGTATCTTCGAGATACCCTCTGAATTCGTAACAAATTGCCATGCCCTTGTTTTCTGTCAGTAATGGAATATAATAACATAAAGAACAATTATTAATAACGATGTCTTTTCCTTCATAGACCACTCTATCTTTTATCATTATTCCCTCTCCATTTTGTAGTTTATAAAAAGCCTTCAATGGAGAAATTATTTTTATTTCTCCTATTGGTTTGTATTTCCTAATCGAATAAATAAAAGATACCACCTTTCCATTTTCTCCTACTGAAACAAACAGTTTTCCTCCAACCCCTTTTACAGGCACTCCACCTAGTATCTCTTCATAAAACACTTTTTTGACAACTACCCATTCATCTATTACTTCACCTGTACTTTTCTTGGCTATCCCCTGCACATTGTAACCGATACGGTAAAATAGAATATTATCACGCCAAAAATCATTGTTTTTTAAGAATGTTTCAGCAATTTGAATCGCTGAGGCATCATCTGGCAAATCTGGTTTTGAATAAGTAGTTGGGTAAGCTTTTTCAGAATTCGTATATGTTAGAACACCTGTCTCAAGATAATATTCGAGTGCTTCCTTGTTATTACTCATTAGTAGATATTTATCTGGCAAACTCTTCTTTTCTATAATACTCATACCGATGTTTTTCGCCACCCTTTCCAAATGTCCCATTTCCATTTCAGCAGGTAAAATTTCGTATATTGTACATGTTTTAGGAGTATCTGACAATTTAATATCGAGATGGAATTTTGGTGCAGTTGGTTGCTTAAATTGTGTATGGGAAATAGGTAATACATTTGATACAAATGGAAGAGCAACAATCGTTATAATGCATATAGTTATCCCACACAATTTTTTATACATATTATCACCTACTTAAACCGTATTATCCCAATATACATAGTAGTCATCTACTTCCGGATCTGGATTTACATAACCATGACCGTAAAGATGATCATTTCCCATATCTATATTTTCACCTAGAACTCGCTGAATATCCCATGATGAACCTTTTATATCTCCGGCATAGAACCAGCTGGCTTTAATAGTCCAATCATAGTCTATCATTCCGGTAGCAAAAGTAGATCCATAGTTTGTATCAATACAGGTGGTTTTCCATCCCAGAATAAGGTGTATGCCTCTTAAAGCGTGAGAAAATTTTTCTTTTGCCGCTTCACAACATGATAATACCGTCCAGTCATGTCGCCCATTTCTTTCATCTCCCCATTTGCAGTTATCCCATTCTGCATGCTCCCAATATGTAGAAATTACAAGTTCATGATCATTTCCATGACCTGAATAATAGGAAAAGTGAACATTATCCACATAATTTTCATCATCCTGATATTGCCAATGTTCATCCTTACATCCACTATTCGATTTTTCAAATTTAAGTAACCAATTGCTATCGGTTAGTATTTTATCTCTGAAACCCCTTGCATCATCATCACAATAGTGCAAATCTGGTGTTGGCCAACTATAATTATTGACCCACTCTACTCCTATGTAATAGGCTCTTGTCACAGATATAGGCATTATAAACATTCCCACAACCGCTACAGCCAACAATATTTTCCAACCTTTCATACATCACCTCTTTTCATTTCTATATTTGGAATGCTGTTAAATATCCCCCGAAAGTGTTGGAAAATTTTCCAACAAAATGGTAAGGTATATAAAATAAGGAAAAGAACAAATTGCCTACAAGGTTTTCACAGGATACATGAGAGGACGCCAATCAAAATTGAAAAAACTTTCCATATATAGTGGAATAGCCTGTATATCTGTTTTTACGTGATACGGTAACTCACCAATACCATCCTTGTTTAAATCGAAGCCACGATAATCATCCCAGTAATTTCCACCTTCTCTTGTATTCCATATATTCAGCCCGTAGCAAAACGCATTTCTGTTGTTGTTAATGAAATTGTTGAGGAATATTTTGTTTGAACGACCTCCCACAAAGGCCCCTAGTTCATTCTGAGTAATGTTGCAGCGGTTCACTACATTATCATTGCCGTCTATCTCTATTCCACAACTACTATTGGATATGGAGCATTTTACAATGGTGTTGTTATAAGCATCTCCCAGATAAATGCCATTGCCATTTAAAGTGCAACCCACGACTGTATTTTCATTTGATGAGTGCCATATTTCTATGTTGTGAACATAGGGTCCTGAAAATGTGCAATATGAGACATTATTTCTGCAAGATTGTTCTATCATCAACGGATAATAATTTTCGAAATGGCATTTATGGATGGAATTGTATGTAGAGTTATGGAGGTATATACCCACTGAATTTCCCCAAAATGAACAATTTTCAAAGCTATTATTGGAGGAAAATGCTAAAACCGAGCCGTACAAATCTAGATCCCTGACAGTTATATTTTGGCACGAAGCCAGTATAATGTAGCCAGTGTTGCTGTTTTCATCGATTATCATGTCCTTCTTATCGTAGAAATAATATATCGGCTTGCCCTGCATAATATTGGAAGCATCAATGTCATGGTGGAAATCCTCGACACCGTGACCAAAAACTTCCAGACCGCTGTTCACAAGCGTATTATTCCTTAAAAAATTATGCGAGGAGTACTCTATTTGCATTGCCCCATCTTCAATATAGTTATTTATAAGCTTATTATTATCACCATCATGAATCCATATTTTTCCTGGGTGGAACGTACAATTTGAGACGGTGGCACTACCAGAGATGGCAATACCTCCCCAGGCTTTAATATCGCAGTTGGAAACAATATAATTACTTTTTTCTCCGGTTGCTACAGCGCATGAGGAATTCCAGAATTTACAGTTTGATACGGTAATGTTTGATGACTGTCCACAACATATAATGGCGTCAACAAAATTGTAGAAATTACAATCCGATATCTTAACATAGTGTACAGATATATATTTTAATCCATTACCTAGTAAAATGCCCTCGCGGATATCTTTGCATTTACTAGTTGTTATCGTAAAATGAGATATATTTCCGTAATTTGCCTCAACAATAACAACCTTTTCTATATCTTTGTTTCCACATATTACCGTTGTTTCTCTATTTTCACCTAGCAGATTGATTGCTTTATTTATAACAATATTTTCATAATACGGCGACGAGTCATCATAAACAAAAACTGTATCACCATTTTGTGCATCATTTATTGCATCCTGTATTTTTGTGTAGTTGTTTGGACCATTCCCGCCTACATATAGAACGTTTTCATTATTTACACAGTTTAAAGCATTATCGCTTTGAATATCTTTACTCAATGCGAACAATGTAGCTATAACAAATACTATCAGCAAAGCCGATGTGCACATCATTATCTTTTTGATTTTTATGTTCATTTTGCCACCCTTTCTTTAATATCTCGCCATTTATAAATCCTTTTTTGTCATAAGAAAAAAGGGGGGAAGAGGGTAGTTTATATCTTGCTGAATACCTCTTAGATAGCTTTGGTATAAAATCCTATTCCTTGTCCAGTATCCTCGAACTCACCCTCGAGATAATAGGAAGGTATTAACAGACCGCCGTCGTTGCCCTCCGGTATCGAACCAGCGTAGTAGGTCAAATGAGCGTTTGTTATAGTGATATTTCTGCCTGCAAGCGGAGCTCTGGGTATGCTCAGTGCCCCTCTACCATTTTTTAGATTGGAAAGAACGTCTTGAATTGGAAGAAGCTGCTTTTCCTCAATTTTTTCAAATGCTCTCTGTGGAACAATAAATTTCACTATATTATTATCCTTTCCTATAGCGACAACTATTTTTCCTGCAGCGCCTGTTATTGGAAGTCCGTCAATTTTTTCTCCGAAGTATACCCATTTGGTAAGAACAAATTCCTGTATTACCTCTCCAGTCGATTTTCTGCATAAACGCTGGTAGTCATAAGATATACTGTAATATTTCATGTCATCGTTCCAGAATCCATTTTCCTTCAAGAAATCGGTTGCTATATCTATAGCTTCTTCATCCGATGGTAACTTTGGCTGTTCACTAACCGTGGGGAAAGCATTGGATGAGGTATATGTTAATACACCTGTTTTCATCCAGTATTCCATGAGCCCGTTGTCATTCCCTACTTTATAAGCACGGAGATTATCCTGCTCGTCCAAGTATGAGTTTATTCCACCGTGAAGACCAAAAGCATTGGCGATATCCTTGAATTCGGTCAGTGTAAAATCAGGCACTATCTTGTATATGGGCAGTTTATCAATGTTTTCAGAAGGTGGAGTAACGTTTGCATCTAGGTATAAATTTATTGCAGGTCCTCTGCCTTGGAGCGTCTCTCGATTATCGAAAGATTGACTGTTATAAATAGATGAGGATATAAGCGCTGTTAGAAGTATCAAGCCGATTACAATATTTGTTTTCTTCATTTATGTCCACCTCCATTTATGTCCACTTCCTTGTCCATACCAGCCCCCGCTTGGACTATGCGTCCATTCATAATAGTAATCGTCGACAGGGGGATCGGCAGCTACGGATCCGTGCCAGTAGATGTGATCATTACCGACGCTGCTATCTTCTCCAACTACATTGACCGTCCCCTTCACGTTTATAGGATTAGCGTCATAGGCATTATCCATGGTGTGAAACCAAGACCATTTTATAGGATATCCGTTTATTAAATAGTCCCCAAAATCTACACCATAGGTATATTCATCAATTTCACATTTAGCAGCACATATTAGATGTATTCCATCAAGAGCTTTGTAAGTTCTATATCCCACATCGCAAGCTGATAGAGCGACCCATTTCAGTGGTCCTTCGTCTCCCCAATCGCAATGGTCAGGGTTTATTCGGGGGGAATCAGGCAATCCTATAGTATCATAAAATACCATCTTGGTAACTTTGGTAACAGAATTGTAATATCCATGACCCGCATAGTATGCAAAATGAGCTGTTTCAACATAATTTTGGTCCGATGTGTATTCCCATTGTCCTCTATGATTATTAGATCCTGTGATCCTGAATTTTTGGTGCCAATGTGAATCACTGGTAATTTTATTTAAAAAACCATCTGCGTCCTCCTGAGCAAGATAACAATTTCCCCAATTGGGATAGGATTCTTTCCAAGACACACCTACGTAACACGTAGATGGGATAGCTGTAGTTATCGCAGGTAATACTAGGCTTGTAGTTATGAGTAGAGAGATGAAACATATAGCAGTTCTAGTTGCGTTTTTCATTTGTCCTCCATTTTCGACCATCTCCGGAAGGGTTCCTTTATCATTCCGCTGGAGCCGTTATTAATAAGTATCTTTTCCATCCTTTTAGTTAGCGATATTTTTCCCTTCACCTTTTCATCACCTCTTTTCATTTCTATATTTGGAATGCTGTTAAATATCCCCCGAAAGTGTTGGAAAATTTTCCAACAAAATGGTAAGGTATATAAAACAGGAGTTACTCAAAAATCTGATGGAAGATAAGGGGGATTTTATATCTCTTGATAAAAAATCATTAAAAGCATTATCATCTGATAGCAGAATAAAAATTTTGAAAATTCTTGGCAAAAAGAAAAGGGCAACAATTTCTCAGCTCTCTCGCATCACTGGTCTGGATAAATCTACAGTATATGCTCACATTCGCCAATTGTTGGAGACAGGTTTTGTGAAAAAACTGGATGGAAATAACATATGGGTTTACTATGAACTTACTCAAAAAGGTAAAAATCTATTCTATCCGAAAAATAAATTTCTTATAATCCTATCATCAGCAATTATTTCATTAATTATATCACTTGTTCAATTGATACGCTATATCACGGAAAGTATTTCTTCAGACGGATTGGTTAGATCCACAAAAGATATTTCTGTGCTTTATTCAGGAATATTGTTTTTCATCATATTCCTAATATTACTAATTCTTGCGCTGCGAGTTAAAAAACAGAGGAGATAGCAAAGGCAAAATATTATCTATTTTTATTTATCGATTACTCTTAATAAAAGATGCCCTTTTTCAGTAAGTATATAAATTTTTCTTCTACCATACTGTGATGATATGTTAAAGCCCGCCCCCGCATTATAAAAGGAGGTGGGCAAAAT
>JAGGSX010000079.1 GCA_021158865.1 Thermoplasmata archaeon | reverse complement strand
AAAGAAAAGGGAAGCTCGATGCCGTTGAGATAACAGGAGGAGAGCCAACATTACAAAAAGATTTGGTAGATTTTATTCGAAGGATTAAAGAGATAGGATATTTGGTCAAATTGGATACAAATGGGAGCAATCCAGAAATGCTGGAAATAATCATAACCCATGGGTTAGTGGATTACATAGCGATGGATATAAAGGCTCCACTGGAAAAGTATAAAGAGGTTACCCATTCAGCTATCAGTCCAGAGAAGATTAAGAAGAGTATAAGCATGATTATGAATTCCAACATAAAATATGAATTTCGCACAACGGTTGTAAAATCACAGCTTAGTAAGGAAGATATTATCAACATGGGAAAATTAATAGAAGGAGCTGAATCGTATATTTTACAAAAATTCATTCCTTCCAAAACTTTGGATCCAAATTTTTTAAATGAAAAAACATACTCTGATAAAGAATTGGGAAGTTTAAAGAGGAAACTTGAGAAGTTTGTATGTAGGTGTTTAGTAAGATAGATAAATTGATTTAGAAGATGAAAAGTAATTGCGTTTATATCTGCCTTATTTTATCTCCTTTCTTTCTCCAGTTACCATGTAATAAACTTTTTCAGCAATCTTGCATGTATGGTCTCCGCATCTTTCCAAATAGCGAGCGATCATCATGTAATGTGCACATCTCGTAATAGTTGTTGGCTCTTCTATCATGTAGGTGAGGCATTCCCTAAATATTGACCATCTAAGTGCATCCAGCATATCATCTCTTTCTTCAAAATCTCTAACCAGGGATAGATTTTCTGTCTCGAATGCTTTCAATGCATCATCAATCATTTTGCACACTAACTCCGCCATATATGGAATTTCAACTAGCTTTGCTATGTGTGGCTTATCGCTGAGTTCTTTGGCAATGTTTGCTATATCCTTGCCATACCTTCCTATCCTATTTAAATAAGTGATGGTTTTCAAAATGCACGCTACCGTACGCATATCCCTTGCCATCGGATGATACAATGCCATAAGCTGTAGAGCCTTTTCTTCTATTTCTGCGTCCATATCTGCAAGATTCTTCTTTTTAGAGATAACTCTTTCTGCCAGTTCAACATCCTGCTTTTTTAATGCCTCTATAGAATAATGTAGCATTTCTTTTGCAAGACCTCCCATTTTAATTACCTCTCTCTTCAATTTTTTTAGTTCTTCATGCAATCTATCACTCATCTTTTCACCCCTACACTAACACCCCCGTTACATACTTTTCAGTTAACTCACTTTTCGGTTTTTCAAATATATCCTTAGTTAGACCGACCTCTATTAATTTTCCAAGATAGAGAAAACCAACATAATCGCTTATTCTTGCTGCCTGTGCAGGTTCATGAGTTACAAGAATGATTGTATAATCTCTCTTCAATTCAAACAGTAATTTTTCAATATTCTTTGTTCCCAGTGGATCAATATTTGCTGTTGGCTCGTCCATAAGCAATATCTTTGGCTTTAATGCTAAGGCTCTGGCTATGACTAGTCTTTGTTTCTGCCCTCCGCTCAAACTTGCTGGATACTCTCTCAATCTATCTTTTACCTCATCCCACAGCGATGACTTTTCTAGCGCCCATCTCACCCTCTTATCCATTTCTTCTTTATTTCTTACAAGATGGTTCAGTTTCAAGCCTATAGCTACGTTATCGTATATGGCGAGGTGGGGAAAAGGATTTGGATACTGAAAAACCATTCCAATTTCTCTCCTTATACTGATTGGATTTACATCATCAGCATAGATGTTTTTCCCAAAAATTAAAACCTCTCCCTCAATTCTTGCATCTTTATTCAATTCAAGCAACCTGTTGAAAGCACGAAGTAATGTTGATTTTCCGCACCCACTCGGGCCCATTAGAGCAAATATGGTGTTTTCTGGTATTTTCAAGTTTATACCTTTGATAATCTCGTTGTCAGCATAGTATATCTTCAAGTTTTTTGTTTCTATTGCATACTTGCTCATAGTCTAACCTCCTTCAAACTGGCTCTTACAGGTATGAAAATCAAGAGGAAAATTAAAAGTAAAACAAGAGAAGCCCCCCATGCCATTGCATGATCTGCATTGCTTGGACTTTGAATAAGTGTATAGATAAGCAATGGAATTGCTCCAATAGGTTTTGTGATAGATGTTGGATAACTCTGATACAGTCCCCCTACAGTGAAAAGCAGGGGTGCAGTTTCTCCAGCAACCTTTGCCATGCCTATCAGCACGCCAGTCAGAATACCTCTCTTTGAGAGAGGCACCAATATTCTGGATATTATCTTAATTCTCGATAATCCAAGCCCAAACGATGCCTCACGATATGTAAATGGAATTTGCCTCATGGCTTCCTGTGTGTAAACGGCAACATAGGGCATGAGAATTACCGCCAGAGCAAAGGCGCCGGCAAATCCAGAATATGTTCCCATTGGAATTGCAACTATGTTCATAACAAAAACTCCGACGAGTATGGTTGGAAACTCAAGCATTATCTGGAGCAGTGTTTTTGTCCATCTTCCAATTAGGCTATTGGGATATTCATAGGCATAGATGCCTACTAACAATGCTACTGGTAAGCCAATCAATGATGATAAAAACATTAAAATAAATGTGCCTGCAATGGCTGGACCTATACCACCATTACTAAGTGTCCCCGTTAAAAAGGTAAAACCCCTTTCCGCAATGACCGGCAATCCTTCTGTGAAAACCGTAACAATGATGTGAAATAAAGGTAAAATCCCGACAAATGTTAGAATAGCCATAGCTACGAGGAAAACAACCTCTTTCCCTTTTCTGGTCTTATATCTCGACATTCTTTTGCCACCTCTTCAGCAAATAAAGACCAACTACATTTACAATCAGCCCTATAATGAAGAGAGCAAGCCCTCCCGCATATAGAGCAGGGAGCATATGCTTATAGATGAAGGCGTTCCCGAATTGATTTGCAATTAATGAAGAAATTGTATAGCCTGGCGCAAATAAGCCGATACTCAGATTGAATGTATTTCCTATAACCAAACTAACAGCTACCGTTTCCCCAACAGCCCTTCCAAAAGCCAGTATTGCACCAGAAAAGATTGCAGGTTTTATATAGCCAAGCAAAATCTTCGTTGCTTCATAGCGAGTTAATCCTAACGATAGCGTGGCTTCACGATATGTAAATGGAACCATCTGATAAGCTTCTCTTATTATTGCAGATGCAAAAGGTGTTACCATTATGCCAAGCAAAATCCCAGCTGAGAAATAGCTATAACCTGTTATTGGAGGAGAGGAGAAGATTGGAATGAATGAGAGATGTTTGTATAAGGGCATCATAACGTATTTCTGAAGGAAAGGCACCAGAACAAATGCTCCCCATATTCCATATATTATAGTTGGCAATCCCGCCATCATATCTGAAATTATTATGAAAAAGTTTTTTACCTTCTTAGGGGCGTAATCAACAACGAAAACAGAATCTGCTATGGAGATAGGTAGGGCAATTAAAATTGCTATTATGGATGTATATATTGTACCCCAGATGGGCGCCGCCAACCCATAATATTCTTTACTTGCTTCTTCTGCAGCTTGCCATGTATTTCTAAAATAAACTTCTAAACCTTCTCTGATAAAGGCAGGCAGTGCATTGTAAAAATAGACAGTCAGCATCCATACGAATAGTAAGAGTACGAAAATTATTGCAGGAGAAGTTATTACTTTAAGGGTATCTATTCTTTTGATATTTTTGAAATGCAGTGTATCCTCATTTTTCTTTCTCCTAAAATAACGCAAAAAGAATGGGAAGAGTGGCATGTTAACTCTGTATCGTGTTTACTGCATTTAGTCCAATCTGTGCTACCTCCGATGGCAAAGCAACATAACCCGGGGCTATATTCTCTTTTTTTTGCCCTTCTGTCAAAATCCATGTGAGAAAGCCTTTTATCGCTTTTGCTTCCTCTGGCGAGTAATGCTTTCCATCCTTATTTTGCCATACAAGCAGATGTGAAAATGCAACTATCGGATATGTATTATCTCCTGGCGCATCAAGCAGTTGCTTTACATCTTCTTTGTATCCCTCGGTTGGGTCAGGAATAAATGAGCTTACCTGACTTACAGCAGATTGAATTGTCTCTGTTACTGGCTTAATAAATTTTCCATTCTTGTTCTCTATTGATGCAATCTTCAGATTTTCCTCAATAACGAATGATAGCTCTGTATAGCATATGCTCCCCTCTGTTTGTTTGAGAATCGTGACAACTCCAGGATTTCCCTTTCCAGCCAGACCACGCCCCATCTTATCTACAGGCCAATCAACAGTTTTTCCTGCTCCTACCCTGTTTGCCCACTTCTCGCTTATCAAACTCAAATATGTTGTGAAAATTGCTGTCGTTCCACTTGAATCGCTTCTATGTATCACTTTTATTTTTTCGTGAGGCAAATTCGCCTCTGGATTCAACTGTTCTATGGATTCATTATCCCAGTATTCTATATATCCCATGAAAATATCGACAAGAATCTCTCTGCTTAACTTCAATTCATTGATTCCTGGCAGGTTGAATGCCACAACAACCGCTCCAACGATCTCTGGAAATTGCAATGGTTGATCTCCTGTATTCAGCAACTTGTTCCATGTATCTTCTTTCACTGGGGGATCAGTTCTTCCAACTTGTGTCAATCCCTGTAAAAATGCTTCTTGCCCGTGTCCTGAGCCCCCACCTTCATATTCTATCTTTATATCAGGATGGCTTTGCTGGTATATGTCAATCCACTTCTGTATCTGATATTGTGGAAATGTTGCACCCGTTGTGCGGAGTGTAACGCTTTCGTTGCTGGTTATACATCCTGAAAGCAAAGGAGATATTACTATTACAATGCCAACAATCGCCGTTTTTATCAAACTATTTTGTTTCTTTTCCATTTTCTATCACCACTTACGATAATAGCATTTGAAAATATATACTTTTTCGACATAAACTATATTTAACTAAATAAACTCAATATATCAATATACTAATTTATTCAAGTATAGAAAAATTTAAGAACTTAAAGTGATATATCTTTAGGGCGATAACATGGAAATCAGAAAGGTTCAGGTTACAGGTGGATCATCTTATGTCATCTCACTCCCTAAAGCTTGGGCAAAATCATTAAACATAAAGAAAAATGACCCTCTTGGAATAATTATTCAACCAGATATGACTTTACTAATTACACCAAATGTTAATGAAGAGAAATTACAAAGAACAAAGGAATTTGATGTAGACAACTTAGATGAGCCAACATACTTATTTCGCTGTTTAATTGGGGCATATGTATCTGGATATACTATTATTAAAGTTAAATCGAGTAGAACAATACCCCCATTTGTGAGAACAACTGTTAGAAAATTTACTCATCTAACAATAGGCCAAGAAGTCGTAGAAGAATCAGCTACTTCCATTACGATAAAGGACATACTTGACCCTATAGAGATGCCGTTTGAGAATACTATTAGAAGGATGTATATTATTGTAAAAAGTATGCATGAAGATGCTATTAATGTCTTGAGGAATAGAGATAGAACATTAGCCGAGGATGTGATACTAAGAGATAATGAGGTGGACAGATTACATTGGTTGATTATGCATCAACAAAATATAGTATCAAAAAACCTAAATCTTGCCCAAAAAATGGATGTTACAGTAGGAAAGATTGCCAATTATTTTCTAATAAGCAAAATCATAGAGCGTATTGGAGACCATGCGGTTAGAATTGCAAAAAATGTATCTAATATCATTGATGAAAAAATAAATGAAAAAGTCATTAACGCTCTTGCATCTGCCAGCAATTTTGCATTGGAGATTTTCAACAAAAGTATAGAATCGTTCATTAAAAAAGATATGAGGATAGCCAATAAGAACATTGAGTCATTAACAAATCTGGTGTCATATTGTGAAGAAGTTCTCGCTTTCGCATTACAGCAGAAAGGTAAAACTGCTATTTCAATAGGTTATATTGTAGAGGGTATTAAGAGAACTGGAGAATATGCAGCAGATTTATCCGAATACGTGATAAATTATTTAATCGAGGATAAAACGTAGATTTGTGAGCTTTTCTGATGGAATTTTTAACTTGTTAAATTACCGCCTATATTTAAAGAAGAATCTCGAAAAACTTGTATGTAATTGTTTAGTAACTTGAATTTGCCAGTTAGCCGCCTAAAAGGAGATATTGGCAAAGTCAATATCTCATTATGAATAACAAAACATATCCATTAGGCGGCATAGCAATAATA
>JAGGSX010000133.1 GCA_021158865.1 Thermoplasmata archaeon | reverse complement strand
ACTCAACGATGCTTTTGTTTGCATTCTTTGTTATGGCAAGATCTGGTTCTAAAATCTGTGCAATGCCTGAATTATCTGAAATTGAATGCTGATTGCTGGAGTAATCATTCCATGTGAATGTGGCAGTGTTTATCAGATGTGTTCCATTCTGATTGCTCATAACATCTGCTATTGTTGCATTGAATGTTATTACAATATCCGCATCATTGCTGTTATTAACATTTCCAAGATACCATGAGATTTGAACTGGTGTAGAGCCATCGTTTGGTGTGGAAATACTCTCAGCAAAACTATCATTATTTGCTGACATTGAGAATGAGGAGGGAAGATATATTAAGCCAGCGGGCAGTGTATCATTAATCCACACATTATGGAATGTGTCCTTTGGTAAATCTACAAAAATGGTGTAATTTGTTATCTCTCCTATTGTATAATTCCTCATATTTTTGGGTGCTTTTGTTATTACTACGTTGTTATTTGCATGTATGGAGTAGCTATCATATCTGTTGTAATCATCCAGTGCTGTTCCATTTCCGAATCGTTCATGTTCATTGCTTCCTGCCATACTTGTCCATGTTACATTTGCTTCATTTATCATAGGCTGATTTGCAACAATATCGCTATCAATACTGACAGTGTAATTTATTGTTATTATCGTTCCTTTTGGAATGCTGCTATAATACCATGAGATATGCTTTCCATTCTGCACAACCTTATCTGCAGATGGATTTGAATAATTGGAAATATAGGTCATTCCATCTGGTATTGTATCGTTAATCCATACATCGTATGCTGTCCATGAGCTTGCAACTGTATGCTGCACGGTTATGGTGTAATTGACAATATCTCCTGACTCAACGATGCTTTTGTTTGCATTCTTTGTTATGGCAAGATCTGGTTCTAAAATTAAAATCGATGCATTGCTCACGGATGGATAAATATTGCCAAATCCGTCATCATGGAGTAGCGTCGCCTCATTCAGCAATGTTGTTCCATTTTGATTTCTGCAGCATCTGCAACGATTGTACTTATATTTATTGTTACATTTTTTACTCCAGTTATGTTTCCGAGTCTCCATACTATGTGCTGTCCTGCCACGGTTGTATTATCTGGCGCCCAAATTCCGCCAATAGTTGAATTAACATAAATTAGTCCAGAGGGGAGAATATCTTCAACACTCGCATTTCTGTATACCTCACCGACCCCCCAGAGGCTGGCATTTATGCTGAAGTTGGCATATTCTCCTATCGTTCTAACCATATCTGGGAACTTGCTCACATTCTGACGTGCCACAAATGTTTTGGCTTTTGCAATGCCGTATACGCATCCGGAATTGCAGGTTCCGTTAACATAAACAGTATGGTTTGTGGCGCCGCCCGCGGTGCAGTTTGCATATATGATGCGGATCCATGTGTTGCTTCCAGTTGGAACTGTTTGATTGAGCCATGTTATGCTGTTATCCTTCACAATTGCCTGGGCATCGATGCTTCCGTTCGAAAACTTAACAACTATGCTTGAATTCTGGAATGCTGAGCCAAGTATGCTTACTATACTCACATTTCTTGCTGTTGTATCTCCATTGTTGCTCACATATATTGTCCAAGTTGCTGTGCTTCCATTTTCATTCAAAACTCGGATTGAGGGAGATATATTTACACCAAGTAATGGATGATGAGGGTTTATAACCTGACTGGCGTTGGTAGTAAATGAGTTATTGCATGTATTTCTGTAATGGAAGGTTGTATTTGCGTATGATGTTATGTCATTGGCGCAATTTATGCCATCATCAACAATTTCAAAGTAAATGGTTATTGTTTCATTGTAATATACGAAATCAATGTTGCCGTTATTCCAAACAATTGTTCCATTTATGACAGAGTGATCTATTGGCTCCTGGCTTGCAAAAAATCTGCTCGCATTACTGCTTGTTATTATTGCAGAGCCCAACTTATATACATAGCCAGAAGGCAATTCAAACCATATACTGCTAACATTTGCAACAGAACCATTATTATAAATTGTGATTGTGAAACTGCCTCCGCATGGAATTATTTCGCCATGCTCCTGGTCCAAAATTATATCTGGAGATGTTCTAAGGTAAGCAAATGCATTATTGCTTTCTCTTGCAAGCGGGCAGCATCCCCATTCAATGGTGGCATTATTTATTGTATCATTTACCGTGCATGATTTAATCAGAGCAGAAATATTTATTGAAATACTGCTTCCAACACTCATATTGGAAAGATTCCATACAAGAGGATTTAAAGAGCTTCCATTTCCTGCAGATGGAGAAGGAGAGGAAGAAACATAATCAACATTCGTTGGAAGGATATCATGTAATGTTACGTTCTTTGCTTCATAATCTCCATCACTTATTATAGTAATTGTCCAGTTGATCACATTTCCAGGCTTTGCACTAATATAATCTGGTGTCTTTGTTATGCTCAGATGTGGCTGTGCAATTTGAGGTATGAAATCCTTTGTATCTTCAGCACCATAGGCGGTGCATGGGAGAGTGTAATTAACTTTAGCTCTCGCTGATTGAGAAATCTCTGCGCATGGAGAAGAGATTGTTACATTGAATGTAATGGTAACCGTAGTTCCTCTTGGCAAATAATTAAAATGCCATGAAATGTTGTTTCTCCACATAACAAAATCGGATGGCATTGCTCCATCAACAGACCATGAACCTGGAACATAAGTTAAATTCTCTGGCAAATATTCAGTAACATTTACATCATAGGTATCTGTCTGCCCATTTTTCAAAACAATGGTTACCACCGCCTCATCACCGCATCTGTCAATAGCAGTAATATCATGCCTTATTACGAGTATCTGATTGACTATAAGCCTCACAATAGAAGAGTCATTTACCTGCTGGCATATCATCCCATTGATGCATCCCCATTTCGCCTCCGCATAATTGTTCACATACTCGCATCCTGTAAGGTTTGCATTTATTTCGATTATTCTACACTCGCTTGGTGCCATATCACCCAGATACCATGTTATATTATGCCCGCTCACCGTTGTATTTGCAGGATCTGCCGTTCCATCTATGGTTGATGACACATAACTCAAATTTTTCGGAAGAATATCATCTGCGACAACATTGAAGGCAGTTCCATTTCCTTTATTTATCACATAAATCCTCCAGTTTAATTCTCGTGAATATGCAAATGTTTCTTCAGGTGTTTTAAGCAATATCAAATCTCCTGAGGTAACCATTAATGGTGAGTCGTGGGCACTTTCCACATACTCAAAATTGCAGTTATCTTTATATGAGAGAGAGGCTGAGATGCCAGCAGGGCTGTCGCATCTTTTTATTACACCGATGGTTATGCTCCCACCGCTATGTATCTTACCATATCCGTGCTTTGAAAAATTCCACATATAGGAACTGCCAATGATTTCTGGTTCAAAAAATGGCACATCGACATATTTACCAAGTGTTTCATTGTAATATTTAATGCCAGTGATTGAAGTGCTGTTGTTAATATAGAAGTAATTTGTTCCATTTAAAACAACAACCATATCGTGGCAATCCCAGTTGCTATCATTTCTTATGGAAATAGTTGCATTGTATACGCCGCAGTCACTAACTGCCAGAGGAATATCTATGCCTATTGAATAATCCGCTCTGTCCACAGTTACCCATACACCGGAATGATACATTCCATCCTGCGAATCAGGATTTGGATGACCAGCCATATACAAATCAGCCCATGCAACAAAGGTGCCCGGATTCCACTGATGAATTCCATATATTATGGAAAGATTTGTTCCATTGGCAAGAAACGCATATAAATCAAGGAAAGAAAGATTGAACCATTGCCCGAGAGTTATATTCCTGCTCACATAAATGCTTCCGTTTATGATGAATGTTGCCGTGCCGTTCATCTCTCCATGCGGGCAGAATGTTTGCCCATTGTTCGCTCTCTCTCTGAACCATATATCGCCCCAGCTTGCATTAACATAGAATGTGATATTGTTGTAATACGTGATATTATGAGAATTTTCTACATATGATGGAGACGCTGTCCTGTTCCAAGCAATTTCATTCACCATTGTATAATTCTGCGGGCAAACACTGGCAAGTTGAAATGAAGAATTGGCAGAAATTGGGCAATAACAGCAATCTGGAACCGCCTCCATGTATACGCTACCAGAAACCATAATCCCGCATTCCCCTTCATTGAATAGGGTAACGTTTCTTATCCATGATATACCGTCCTGCAGAGTGATGTTGTACCAGGCTATGGTGCTCCCATTTACAGTGCCACCATCTGCATCAATTACAACAAAGCCGGAAGGAAAATCGCCTGTAATATTCGTCGTTATGTTGTTATATATGCATCCACCGTGATGATATGTCGCTACAATTTTAAAGGTGCCATCCTCCCCAATATGAAGCAAGTTTGGCCCGGTTATATCCAGATTTACTGAAGGAGCACTCTGGCGGGAGAAAGAGATGTATTTTACGGGAGGGGCAGCCCACGGATTACCGCACTGATCTTCATATTTTGGATCAAAGAGGAGAGTTCCACTTGATGATGCAGAACATCTTTCCTGCCACTTTGGACCAAATTGAAATGAAACATTTTTGGAAGAGCCTGCATTTATTGTGCCAATATAGAGTGTTGAATTGATTTCATAGTATACTCCTCCTGTCACATTTGTAATTGTATAATCTGAAGGCATATTTTTTATAAAAAATCTAACATTCTTTGCCATTCCAGTTCCGCTATTTGTTATATTGAGCCATACTGTCGCGTTTCCACAATATGGCACCTCTATGGGATCTGGCTCAATGATATAATCTATATCTGGTGGTCTGACTACGAGTTTAATTGCCCCCTGAGCAAATGTTTCCTCGCATATACCATGACAACCCCATGTGGCATTAACAGTATTGGTTAGATTCTCGCAGCTCATCACCATTGCTGCCACATACACAATTCTGCTTTCGTCCACGTCTATCCTGTCATAATGCCACACAGGCCAAGAGGTTGCATTTGTTGAAACAAGAACAAGACCGCTTCCAAGGGTATCGATAACAGTAACATTGAAAAGAGGCCCTGTCCCAATGTTTGTAACTCTGACTGTCCAGTTGGCTGTGTCACCCACGCCTGCCTCCTGCTGCTGGGGAAGTTTTTCGATGAGGAGGAGGCCTTTATTAACGAGTATGGAGGATGAAGATGCGGAGGTGGATTTGCTGTCATAATATATCGTTGCTTTTAGATTTCCACCAGATGCATTGCAGTATGCAACGGCAGAAAAATTGATTTTAATCGTATCGTTAACGCCCAGCGAGCTGACAACTGGAGTTAAATTCCATGTGAGATTTTGCCCGCTTGTCACAGGATCAATGTTTGATGTGCCATTTGGGAAGGTTATGATGGTGCTTCCGTTTAGGTAATGGAAATCTGCTAACAGGCTAACATTTACAGTTATGTTGTGAGCAGGCTCCGTACCTGTATTGTTTATATATAATGTGTAGTTGGTGGGCTCGCATACGTTGACCTCATCAGGAGAAATCACATTGACGGCAAGCTGTGATGATTGGGCTTCTGCCGTCATAAAAAAGGCTGATGCAAGGATAAACGCTATAAAAGCCACAACAATCCATATACTATTTCTATTTCTCCATGCCATAATCTATCACCACTATTGAATAATGGGTTAGAGATTATTTATATTTTATTGAAAAGGAGATTCTCCTACAAATCCGAGATGCTTATAAACATCTTTTTTATTTTCTTCTTGAGGGGATGGAAAATGAAAATATTCTTATTGTGGAAGTGAGGATATTGTGAAAGCTGGAAAAAGATATAACAAATATACAACCAAACAGATATACAAGTGTAATGAATGTAAAAGAAGATTCATTGAAAGAGATGGATTTGAATACATGACACATCCGAAGGAAATAATCGTAAAAACCTTGCATTTATATGCAGAGGGATTGTCTCTATCTAAAATAAGAGATTTTATCTGGCAACATGAAGGATATTATCTCTATGATGGTGTCATCTTACATTGGGTAAGAAAATATGCTCGTCTTTTAGAAAATTTTAAAAAGAATAAGAAGCCAAAAATAAAAGGAAATGTATGTTGATGAAGTTGTATTAAAAGAGAAAGGAAATAAGAGATATGATATAAATGCTGTAGATGGAAAAGGTAATGACCTTGGGCATCTATTGGCAAAAGGGCTTTACATGAAAGATAGCATGTGAATCTTCCGCAGGGAGGCACATATAAGCCTCCCAAGCCATAAGATGATGGTGATGAAC
>JAGGSX010000105.1 GCA_021158865.1 Thermoplasmata archaeon | reverse complement strand
GTTCATCACCATCATCTTATGGCTTGGGAGGCTTATATGTGCCTCCCTGCGGAAGATTCACATGCTATCTTTCCTTGAGCCCTTTTTCTTTAAAAGAAAAAGTGCTTCATCCCAAGAACCCCTTTCTTATAAAGAAAGGTGTTTCATCCCCAAAGAAAACTGATACATTTTTCCGCCAGCGCTTTTTTAAAAAGGGCTGAAGGAAGGGCTCTTTGGCTTGCACAATTACAAAATGATTATCTGGATATTTTTTTGATATTTTTTTTACACTCCATGCTTTTATTATTTTAAATCCAGCTCTTTTTACATCTTTCCTTAATTCATGCATACTATATAGATGATAAAATCTTTCAGCATAAACATCTTTTTTCCATGGAATATAAATATCTCCAAGTTCTTTCCATTGAAAAAATGCTTTTTTTAAAAAATATGTTCTCCATTTATCCTGCCACTTTGACCACACCGAAATAATTGCTTTTCCATCTGGTTTTAAAACACGCATTAATTCTTTCAAAGCCTTTATTCTGTTTTCCCTTCCTCTAATGTTGTGCAGAGAGGCAATAAATAAGGCGTAATCAAATTGCTTTTCTCTAAAAGGTAGAGCGAGAGCATTAGATTGAACAAGGACAGCATGTGAAACTTTCTCCTTTGCAATTTTGAGCATATTAAGAGAGATATCCACACCAAAACTAAGTCCATTTTTTTCCATTAAAATAAGATGCCTGCCATTTCCACACCCAATGTCTATGCCAACCCCATCCACACTATCTATAAAATCAATGCACTCTTTCCATGCACGATGGCGGGTGGAATCAAAGCTTTTTGCTATTTTTTCCCATTCTATTTCCACAAATCAATTATGTTATAGATATAAATAATCATTTGGTAAGTTTTCATTTCTGTAATGTCCGACGAGCATTTTCGATTAAAATCAAAAACAGCAATTTTACAATAAATTTAAAAATGACTTTTTATATCCTTAGCATGAAATACAAATGGATTATCTTAATAACATTCTGGTTTTTAATATTCTCGTATGGAGCAAATTGGTTTGCTGTAGCTCCTTTGCTCGAAACTTTAGAAGAAAAGTATGCCATAGGGCATGCATATAGCCATTT
Organism: Thermoplasmata archaeon; assembly: GCA_021158865.1. GTDB lineage: Archaea > Thermoplasmatota > E2 > UBA202 > JdFR-43 > JAGGXW01. The sequence continues at coordinate 5,321 of JAGGSX010000105.1, read as the reverse complement.
GTTGCTTTCAATAATTGGTCTTTTCGTTGTATTTTTTGCGTGGCCTGCTGGCAGGATTGTTGACAAAAAAGGTGCAAAATTTTCTGCTTTAATTGGCTCAATCTTCATGTTTTTTGGATTTGGAAGTAGAGCATTTTTATGGCATAACTATGGTGAAATTTTAATGGTTACAAGCATAGCAGGTATTGGTTTGGCATGGATTTTGGTCGCATTAGCACCAATGATGATCCAGTGGTTTGAAAAAAAAGCATCCCTTGCGATTGGAGTAACAAGTTCTGGCCTGTTTCTTGGATTTTCATCTGGATCATTGTTATCATCTTATCTAAATCATGAATATGGTCTTAATTCTGTATTTCAGTTTTTTGCTGTCCTCTCTATTATAGCATTTCTAATTTGGTGGGCATTGGGCAGAGACAAAGAAAAAATAATAACCATGAAAATTGACTTCAAAAAAGGTATAAAACAAATTATGCAATCAAAAAATGCATTGATCTATCCAATGATCGGATTTTTTATAGTTGGTGCTACTCTGTCGGCTTCAGCTCTAATGCCAGCAATGCACTCATTTGGAGATATTGAGAAAGGATTGGTGATAAGTGTTATGTTATCTGGTGCAGCTATTGGAGCATTTTTATTTCCCTACATTGCTTATAAATATGGAGTTAAAAAAATAGCATTATTTACAGTTGCTTTATCCATAATATTATGGCTTGCATTTTATTTAATTTCTTCTCATTCATTGCTCCTCATAATAAGCTTTTTATTTGGTGTATTCATTGAAGCAAGCTGGCCCATTGCACTACATAGCCAAGAAATTGAGCCAGGAGTAACAAAAGAAAATGAAGGAATTGCTTCAAGCCTTTATATATCCATAAGTAATGTTGGAGGGGCAATCCTTCCTGTTTTAATAGGTTATATAGAAAAAAGCATAAAGCTTGCATTCATTGGAATAATGATATATCTAATATTGTGTCTCTCACTATGGGTCATCATAAAGAAAAATAAAAAATAAAAGCAGATCATGGTCTCTTTCCATGTAATTCTTCTTTAATATATTCAACCATCTTTCTAATGTTCAATGTGTCCATGAAAAAATTGATTTCTTCCCTTTTAAATTCTCTCATCAAAAATAAGATACCAAAATATATTGCTATACCAAACATTCCTGCAGCAATCAAATGATACCATCTCGAGATAGAAACATATTTTGAAATATAATATAAAACCAAACCGCTTGGTATTGCTGCTATAACATGCAACAAAACTCTTTTATTTCCTTTTATACCTGTAAATCTCCATGAAACAAATCTAATGTAAACCAAGCCAGCAAAATATGATATAACGGTTGCTATTGCTGCTCCTTCTGCTCCTAATCCTGCAAGTTTAATGCCCAAACTTCTTATATCTCTTGGAATCAGTATCAAATTTAGAAAAACATTTATGAGCATCATAATAAAAACCCTGTTTCTCGTATATTCTGGCATATTCATTCCTTGTAGCTGACTTTGATAGGGACGCGACAAAGCCTCTAATAACACAAATAATGGTAGAATATACAAAACATGCAATGCTGGCATATATTTATCACTCAGCAGCATATGAATTATTGGTTTTGCCAGCACAACCATGATGGCTATTATTGGAAAAACAATCATACTCAGGTATCTTTCAGATAATGTGGTTATTCTTTTTATTTCTTCTGTATTATTTTTTGCATGATGTTCAGATACCGTGGGCAATAAAAGAGTCCCTATAGCTCCAGAAAATAAAATAATAAAGCGTGAAAGATTGAATATAGCAAAATATTCTCCTACTTGCGTAGCACTCCAGAATAACTGAATGAAAACTTTATCAATATTGGTCATAATAATGGAAGAGGCGGTGGCTATTGCCATTGGTTTTGCAAAAGAAAAATAGCTCTTGAAATATTCTAATGAAGGCTTACCAATAGGATAGCCCTTAAATAAAAATAATGCAAAAGCAAAATGAAAAATCTCTCCAAAAATATAGGTGTATGCTAAAGCTAAAACCCCTAAATTATAAAAAGCAACAAAAATTGTTGCTGCGATTCTTGTCAAATTATAAAAAAATAAAGGCAATCGTGTCTTGGCAATCTCCTTTCTTGCAGTAAAGGTGGATGTCATAATTGAAGCCAAAATTGATAAAACAAAATATGAAAGCATGAGATAAATTGCTTTTTCATGCAAAGGCGTTTCAAATCCCCTGCCAAAGACATATTTCCATATCAGTATTGATAGAATAACAATGCCTGCCATCAATCCAGCCAAAATTATTTTTACTGTAGCAAATGTTGCAATGCATTTTTCCAAATCTTTCCCTTCTGAAACACGCTTTATATGGGCTGCATTAAATCCAAGATTGCCAAAAATTGAAAATAAAGCAACAAAACCATAAGCAAAGCCAACAATACCATACTGCCACGGCTGCATATATTTTGCAATGAATTTTAATCCGATGTATCCAAGCAAACCATTGATAATTTGCGTCGCAACAATGAGAGCTGATTTTCGAGCAATCATCACCCCTGAATATTTTTTATTTTAAAAATATAGCTAAAAATGGAAAATCCTTTATCTTCCATAGAGTAGTGCATCTACAAGCACAGCTATTATGCCGGTCAAAAAAACCATGTCTAGGATGGATGCTCCCCCAATAACAGCCATTCCAGATGGAGGCATGGAAAGAAGCTCTTTCAAATGCAAAATATCTGCTCCAATTAAAACACCAATTGTTCCAGAAGAATATGCCAGCGATGCTGCCTTTTTCTTACTTTTTATAGCTGCTACAATTGAATATAAGCTTGCTGTTATTGGAGGCAAAATCCACAAGGGAAATGGAGAAACAATACCAGAGCTACTAACATAAGTAAAATTATAGGTAACGTATGCAACAATTATGATTCCCAGAAAAACACGCCACACAATCCTGTTTTTTATCATGAGATAAATGCTTATAAAAATCGGCAGCAGGGCGCCGCCGACATTTATTCCAATAATCCATCCGCTGTAATAAAATAAAGGCAAATTTATCCATCCAAATATTATACTGCTGAAAACTATTGTGCTTGCTTCCCATCCGTTAAATCCAACTTCTTCAAAAGCAGTTTTTATAACTGCATAAACTGCATAAAATATGATAGCTATTATAAGCAGAATTATCATGGTACCAAGCATATTAATAATGATTTTTTAATATATGAATTAATTCCCTCAAATCTTTCTTATCAACGACAATATCTGCTTTTTCTCTAACAATTTCATCAAGAGAATTGAACGCTATTGACAAACTGCTTGAATCAAACATGCTCGTATCATATTTTGAATCTCCTACAACAATAACATCATCTGCATCTAAATCCAATTTTTCCATCAAACCATGCAAGACAATGCCTTTATTTCTAAATGGAACATTTAGTATCCCTTTTTGGGGAATGGAACCATAAAATTCTATCGCATTTGCAAAAACATAATCTATCCCATAGCCAGCGATTTTATCAGCAAGGCATTTCACGCCGCCGGATATTATCGCCGCCTTGTATCTCCTTTTAACAAATTTGATGCATTCTTTTAACCCTTTCATGTATCTTGCTTTGTTTAATGCATATTCAATTTCATCTTTTGTTATTCCATGCTGCCTGATTCTGTCTATTTCCATGTCCAAAAATTCTTCATCAGTAAGCTTGCCTTCACGAAATTTTTTGAATATGTCTGAATTATCTATGTCAAATACATTGTGTATAATTTTCCATGAGCTTCTTTCTTCAATGAGCACGCCATCCATATCAAATACTATTAATTTCACAAATGTAAATTGCATTTAAATTTTAAATTATTTTTTCATTCATAATAAGAATGGATATTATACCGAGAGTTGGGATTACTGGGCTACCTGGTGTTGGGAAAACGTATGTGATAATAAAAGTTATGGAAAGGTTGAGAAATGAATATATTTTTGGAGGAATGGTAACAAGAAGCATAATTGAAAATGGAGAAAGAACTGGATTTAAAATAATTGATTGGTTCACTGAGGAAGAGAGAGTATTTGCTCATATAAATATGGATTCCTCCTATAGAGTTGGAAGATATAGAATAAATTTGAAGGCTTTGGAAGAAATTGGAATACCTGCAATAAAAAGAGCTGTTGATGATGAAATAATTGATATAGTTGTCATAGACGAAATTGGGAAAATGGAATTGGAAAGCAGAAAATTTAGAGAAGTGGTAAGAGATGCATTAGATTGCGAGAAACCAATGTTAATCACGTTGCATAAAAAATCGAGGGATGCTCTGCTTCAGGATATAAGAAACATGAATAACGTTAGAATACTTGAAATAACACCCATTAATAGAAATTTGTTGCCATACAAAATAGAAAAAATTTTGAAAGAAGGGCTTTGATGATTGAAGAAGGAAAAGTAAAAATTTTATCTTCATGTAAATACAAACCAAGCCACAAAGGACCAGGGAAAAAAAGCATAGGTTTTTACAATCCAGCATGGAAACTTGACAGAGATGTAGAAGTTTTATTTGCTAAATATGCATATAAAAATAAATCCAGAAAATTTTTGGATGGACTTGCTTCAACAGGAATAAGAGGCATAAGAATTGCAAAAGAACTGGATGAAGAAATAGAAATGGATATAAATGATATTAGCCATGAATCCTATAAAATAATCAAAAAAAATATTGAATTGAATAAAGTAAATGCAAATGCATTAAATGAGAATGTATGTGCAATTTTGACAAGAAAAAAATATGATTACATAATTATAGACCCTTATGGAAGTCCTGTTAAATTCATACCATGTATTTTTAATGGCGCAAGAAAAAAAACTTTTGTTTCAATAACAGCTACAGATACTGCCACATTGTGTGGCATATTCAAAAAAGCATGCGTAAGGAAATACCATTCTTTGCCTTTGAGAATGCAGGGAATGAAGGAAATAGCCCTTCGAATTCTGATAGGATTTATTGCAAGAAATGCGGCAAGTTATGACTACAGCATGCTTCCACTGATTTCTTATTCTCATCATCATTATTTTAGGATTTATGGTATTATAGAAAGAGGAATAAAAAAAGCTGACGAAATCATGAAAAAAATAGGATGGATTTACTGGGATGATGGATGGAAAAAAAGTCTGTTTGAGGAACCTCCACAAAAAAAATTTGCAGGGCCATTATGGACAGGTAACATATTTGAAGACAATGCATTAAATTTTATAAAAAATTTATCAGAAGAAAACAAAAAATTGAATAAACTAATAGAAATTTTCAAAGGCGAAAATATTTCTATTCCATATT